>NZ_JBHXTQ010000007.1:71426-141638 GCF_042677305.1 Kitasatospora sp. NPDC127121
GGTGCGGGTGGGTGGCCCCGCACCGCCCTCGACAGGTGGTCCTGAACGGCGCCCGGCCGGGCCCGGCCCGAGTCCGGCCCGGCGCCCACTACGGCCAGGCGCCTACTGCGGGCGTCTGCCCACTGCGGCCAAGCGCCCACTACAGCCAGGCGCCCGCTGCGGCCGTACGGCTACTGCGGCCAGGCGGCGTCGATGTCGGCGGCGGTCTTCTGGATCGACTGCCCCTCGGCGAACCAGGCGGTCAGCGACTTCCACTCCTGCCCGGCACCGATGGCGGCCGGCATCAGGTCGGAGCCGTCGAAGCGGAAGGTCGCCGCCGGGTCGGTCAGCGCGTCCGCCGACAGCCGGTCGATCGGGTCGGTGTACAGGCTCTTGTCCACGCCCTGGTTGGCCGAGACCCAGCCCGTCGCGGTCTTCACCCGGCTGCTCGCCCAGTCCGAGCTGGACAGGTAGTTCTGCACCGCCTGCACCTCGGGCCGGCCGGAGAAGGCGGCCAGGAACTCGCCGCCGCCCTCGACCGGGTTGGGGATCGCCGGGTTCACCGCGGGCAGGTGGAAGGCGAACACGTCGCCGTCCGGGCCGACCTTGGTGTCCTTGGGCCACTGCGCCTCGTAGAACGACGCCTGCTGGAGCATGGCGCACTTGCCGGTGAGGACCGGCGCGCCCGCGTCCTGGAAGGTGGTGGTGGCGATCGACTTGACGTCGCCGTAACCGCCGTTGACCCAGGCCGGGTTCTGCATCCAGCCGGCGACGGTCTTCATCGCGGTGGTGATCTTCTCGTCGGAGAACTTCACCTGGTGGCCGACCCACTGGTCGTACACGTCACCGCCGTACGTGCCGAGCACCACCTCCTCCAGCCAGTCGGTGGCCGGCCAGCCGGTGGCCGTGCCCGAGGCGATGCCGCCGCACCAGGGCTTGGCACCACCGGACTTGGCGATCCGGTCGCTGAGCGCCATCAGGTCCGCCCAGGTCTTCGGCACCTCGTAGCCGCCCGCCTTGAAGGCCTTCGGCGAGTACCAGACCAGCGACTTCATGTTGGCGCTCATCGGCGCCGCGTAGAAGGTGCCGTTGACCGAGCCGTAGGTCTTCCAGATCGGACTCCACCGGTCCTCGTTGGTGACCGTCTGGGCGGGCGGCTTGACCACCTTGCCGCTCTTCACCATCTGCGCCAGCAGGCCCGGCTGCGGGATGATCGCGAAGTCCGGGGCGTTGCCGCCGGCCACCCGGACCGGCAGCTGGGACTCGAAGTCGTTCGAGCCCTCGTAACTGATCTTGATGCCAGTGCACTTGGCGAACTCGGCCCAGGACTTCTCCAGATTGTCCGACTCCGGGCTGAGGATCGAGGCGAACATCGTCACCGTGGTGCCCGAATGCCCGGCGTACGGCTGGTACTTGGCGCAGTCACCGGACAGCGACGGGGCCGCCGCGTCACCACCGCCACCCGAACCGCCGGAACTGTTGGAACAGGCCGCGGTCAGGGCCAGCGCCGCGAGCAGGGCGGGCACGGCGGCCAAGCGGCGGCCGGAACCGCGATAGCCGGAACTCTCGGACGGCGCGGTCGGGTTGAGGGTCAATGCGGTCCTCCTCGCCAGGGCATGCTGCCGACGGTGGGCTGAACGACATCGCGCTGTACCGGAGACGGGCGTGCAGAGATCGCGAAGGGCGACGGACGAACCGATCCGATGACGTTAACGCAGCCGCCAGCCGCCGCCAAGGTCCACGTCGACCTTCATCCGCCGACACCCCGACCGCGGCCCCCGCCTCCGCCTCCGCGCGACAGATACGACGGCCCCGCCCGGAAACCCGGACGGGGCCACATCTCTTGACTGACCGTCAGGACGGCCGGCGCAACCCTGGTTGACATCAGCGGTCGCCGAACCGCTCCGCCAACACCTCCTCGAAGGTCCCCCGGCCCACCGCCCGCTCCGGCGCGAGGTTCCCGCCCGCCCGCAGCGCCCGCCCCGAGGCCCCCGGCACCCGCACCGGCAGCAGCGCCCGACGCCGACCCGACGCCCGCAGGTACGCCTCGGCCAGCTCCCGGTACGGCCGCACCCGCGGCCCGCCCACCTCCGGCGCGTACCCGACCGGCCCCTCCCCCACCAGCTCCGCCACCCGCGCGGCCACCTCCCGCACGTCCACCGGCTGGACGCTCGCCCCGCCAAGCACCGGGAACACCGGCAGCCGCGCCGACACGTCGAAGATCCTCAGCAACAGGTCGTGGAACTGCGTCGCCCGCAGCACCGTCCACCCCAGCCCCGACTCCCGCACCACCCGCTCACAGGCGAGCTTCGCCCGGTAGTACGGGATCGGCACCCGGTCGACCCCGACGATCGACACGTACAGCAGGTGCCGCACCCCCGCCCTCCCGGCCTCCGCCACCAGCGTCCGGACCGCGGCCACGTCCTTGCGCCCCACCGTGGTCGCGCAGTCCACCACCACCTCGACCCCCGCCACCGCCCCGGCGATCCCCTCCCCGGTCACGAGGTCCCCGACCACCCACTCGACCCCCGCGCCCCCGCTCCGCACCCGCCGGCTCAACCCCCGCACCGCCACCCCGCGCGCGACCAGCAGCCGCACCACCTCCCGCCCCAGAACCCCCGTCGCCCCGGTCACCAGCACCGTCCCCATCACCACACCACTCCTCCCGCCGAACACCGTCACCCCTACCGACCGCCCACCGCCCCCATCCGTGACATCGACGTCCGCGAAGTGCCCGGAACATCGTGCGCTCGCCGAATCGCCGTCCGGATCCGGTGGCAGTTCGCACAGACGACCTCGCACTTGGCGATCTCCACCGCGATCTCCGACCACGGCTTCCGATCGGCGATCAACTGGGACACATTCGCCGACTTGGCCCCACGCACGTGGTCCCAGTCGAGCCCTCGCGCCCACTCGCTCCAGCCGCAGTCGGCGCAGCCCCTCGCGAGTTTCAGCCGGTCGTTCCTGGCCTGGAACTCCACCACCCGCGCCCAGGACGGCGGCAGTCGGGTCGCCTTTCGGCTCCGTTGCCGCATCGTGCGCGCCCGATGGCATCGCGCGCACCGGACCTCGCACTTGGCGAGCTCGGCCAGCAGTCTGTCCTTGGATACGCACAGTTGCACCAACCGGGATATCGTCCCCGCCTTCTGCCCCGGGTCCACGTGGTCCGGATCCAGGGCACGCACGTCGGCGTAGCCGCAGTCGATGCAGCCGCCGGACTTCCACTCGGTCACCACGGCCTGCAGCCTGGCCCGCGACCGGGCCAGATCGTGCCCCGCGCCGAGACGCTCCCGCCGGGCGCGCTGCCACTCCAACGCGACCGCCCGGACCTCAGGTTGTTTTCGCCTCTCCCGCCGGGCCCGGTTCGCGGTCTCCCGGGCCTCCACCGTCGCAGACCTGGCCCGGACCACCCGCTTGCACTCGCTCTGCAGGCCGCTCGGCCTGCTCGAATTCCTCGGGAACTCGGCTGCGGGATGGAAGTCCTGGCAGGCCGGGCACCAGATCGGGGTCTCAGGCGTGATCTCCGCCGCCGGTGGTCGGCGTGGTGCTCGCTTCCGTGGTCCTGTCACCATACGCGCAGCCAAGCAGCCGCCACCGACAAAAAGAGGCGGGGCGAGGACGTGAAGTCCTCGCCCCGCCTCAGCGGTGGCTCACCCGCGCGGGGTCAGTACCGGCGGTCAGCTGCAGCCGCTGGTGGAGCCGCAGCCCTCGCAGAGGTAGCAGCTGCCGGCGCGGCGCATCTTGGTGCCGCAGGAGAAGCAGAGCGGGGCGTCGGCGTTGAGGCCGAGCTGGATCTCCATCAGCTCCGTGGAGTTGTGAGCCTGCGCCGGGGAGGCCTTGGGGGCCTTGGGGGCCTTGGGCGCCTCGACGGCGGGGGCCGGGGTGGCGACCACCGGGGCCGACTGGGCGAGCGACTCGGTGTCGAGCTCCTCGGACTCCAGCGGCTCGTAGGAGCCCGTGTCCAGGTGGCGCTGGCGCTCCTCGACGGAGTGGATGCCGAGCGCCGAGCGGGTCTCGAACGGCAGGAAGTCGAGCGCCAGGCGGCGGAAGATGTAGTCGACGATCGACTGTGCCATCCGCACGTCCGGGTCGTCGGTCAGGCCGGCCGGCTCGAAGCGCATGTTGGTGAACTTCGAGACGTAGGTCTCCAGCGGCACGCCGTACTGCAGGCCGACCGAGACGGCGATGGAGAAGGCGTCCATCATGCCCGCGAGGGTCGAACCCTGCTTGGACATCTTGAGGAAGACCTCGCCGAGGCCGTCGTCCGGGTAGGAGTTGGCGGTCATGTAGCCCTCGGCGCCACCGACCGTGAAGGAGGTGGTGATGCCCGGACGGCCCTTGGGCAGGCGCTTGCGGACCGGGCGGTACTCGACGACCTTCTGGACCGCGGCGGCCGGAGCCTCCTCGGCCTTGGCCTCGGAGTCCTTCTTCTTCGCCGAGAGCGGCTGGCCGACCTTCGAGTTTTCGCGGTAGATGGCGAGCGCCTTGACGCCCATCTTCCACGCCTCGAAGTAGATCTCCTCGATGTCCTCGATGGTCGCGGAGGCCGGCATGTTCACGGTCTTGGAGATCGCGCCGGAGATCCAGGGCTGGATCGCGGCCATCATCCGGACGTGGCCCATGGCCGAGATGACCCGCTCGCCCATCGCGCAGTCGAAGACCTCGTAGTGCTCGGCCTTGAGGCCCGGGGCGTCCACCACGTTGCCGTGCTCGGCGATGTGGGCGACGACCGCCTCGATCTGCTCGTCCTGGTAGCCGAGGCGCTTGAGGGCGCGCGGGACGGTGCCGTTGACGATCTGCATCGAGCCGCCGCCGACGAGCTTCTTGAACTTGACGAGCGCCAGGTCCGGCTCGACGCCGGTGGTGTCGCAGTCCATCATCAGGCCGATGGTGCCGGTGGGGGCGAGCACCGAGGCCTGGGCGTTGCGGAAACCGTTCTGCGCGCCGATCCGCAGGACGTCCTGCCAGGTGTCGTTGGCCACGGCCCAGACCGGGGCGTCCAGCTCGTCGAGCGAGACGGCGGCGAGCGAGGCGTCCGCGTGCTGCTTCATGACCAGCTG
This sequence comes from Kitasatospora sp. NPDC127121, assembly GCF_042677305.1. Classification (NCBI taxonomy): domain Bacteria; kingdom Bacillati; phylum Actinomycetota; class Actinomycetes; order Kitasatosporales; family Streptomycetaceae; genus Kitasatospora; species Kitasatospora sp. NPDC127121. Next base: position 76,466 of record NZ_JBHXTQ010000007.1, read on the forward strand.
GTGCGGGGCGGCGTTGCGGGCGTAGCCGTCGTACGGGCCGACGACGCCGGCGAGTTCGGCGCCGCGGCGGTAGGCGGTGCCGGTCATCAGCGAGGTGATGGCGCCGGCCAGGGCGCGGCCGCCCTCGCTGTCGTAGGCGTGGCCGGTGGCCATCAGCAGGGCGCCGAGGTTGGCGTAGCCGATGCCGAGCTGGCGGTAGGCGCGGGTGGTCTCGCCGATCTTCTCGGTGGGGAAGTCGGCGAAGCAGATGGAGATGTCCATCGCGGTGATGACCAGCTCGACGACCTTGGCGAAGGTGTCCGCGTCGAAGGAGTCGTCGTCGCGCAGGAACTTCATCAGGTTCAGCGAGGCGAGGTTGCAGCTGGAGTTGTCCAGGTGCATGTACTCGGAGCAGGGGTTGGACGCGTTGATGCGGCCGGACTCCGGGCAGGTGTGCCAGTGGTTGATGGTGGAGTCGTACTGGATTCCCGGGTCGGCGCAGGCCCAGGCGGCCTCGGCCATCTTGCGGAACAGCTTCTTGGCGTCGACGGTCTCGATGACCTCGCCGGTCATCCGGGCGCGCAGGCCGAATTCGGTGCCGTTCTCGACGGCGGTCATGAATTCGTCGGAGACGCGGACGGAGTTGTTGGCGTTCTGGTACTGGACGGAGGTGATGTCGTCGCCGCCGAGGTCCATGTCGAAGCCGGCGTCGCGCAGGGCGCGGATCTTCTCCTCCTCCTTCACCTTGGTCTCGATGAAGGCCTCGACGTCGGGGTGGTCGACGTCGAGCACGACCATCTTGGCCGCGCGGCGGGTGGCGCCACCGGACTTGATGGTGCCGGCGGAGGCGTCGGCGCCGCGCATGAAGGAGACCGGGCCGGAGGCGTTGCCGCCGGAGGACAGCAGTTCCTTCGAGGAGCGGATGCGGGAGAGGTTGAGGCCGGCGCCGGAGCCGCCCTTGAAGATCATGCCCTCTTCCTTGTACCAGTCGAGGATCGACTCCATGGAGTCGTCGACGGACAGGATGAAGCAGGCGCTGACCTGCTGGGGCTGCTTGGTGCCGACGTTGAACCAGACCGGCGAGTTGAAGCTGAACACCTGGTGGAGGAGGGCGTGCGTCAGCTCGTGCTCGAAGATCTCGGCGTCGTCCTTGGTGGCGAAGTAGCCGTGCTTCTCGCCGGCGGCGCGGTAGGTGAGCACCACGCGGTCGATGATCTGCTTGAGGCTCCACTCGCGCTGGGGAGTGCCGACGGCGCCGCGGAAGTACTTGGACGTGACGATGTTGACGGCGTTGACCGACCAGAAGTCGGGGAACTCGACGCCGCGCTGCTCGAAGTTGATGGACCCGTCGCGCCAGTTGGTCATGACGACGTCGCGGCGCTCCCAGCGGACCTCGTCGTACGGGTGCACGCCAGGAGTGGTGTAGATGCGCCCGATCGGCAGACCGCCCTTGGGGGCCTTGCCGCCGCCCTTGGCCGTGGTCTTGTCGGACTTCGACCCGCGTGCGGAACCGCTCGTGGTGTCTGTCACTTCTTCCTCCTCCTGGGCAAACGCCCGAAGTGCCCTGAAAAGTCCGGGCACCGCTGGTTCGTTCTTCCGGTGTGCGGGCAGGCGGAGACCTCGCCTGCTTGCGCACGGTTTGTTGTGTTCTGTACCCTTTTTTCGGGCATGCGTGGGCCCCGTGGGACCCGTTGGTGCAGCAAGGCCCGCCAGGGGGCCGGGTGCCGGCGCCTCCTAGGGCGCGGCGGCGGCGACGGGCACGCAGGTGCCGTCCGCCTCGGGGACGGGCCGTTCGGCGCGGAGTTCCGCGATGGCGGCCTCGAAGTCTTCCAGTCCGTCGTACGCCTGGTACACGCTGGCGAAGCGCAGGAAGGCGACCACGTCGAGTTCCTTGAGCGGGCCGAGTATGGCCAGCCCGACGTCGTGGGTGGTCAGCTCGGCGTTGCCGGTGGCGCGCACGCACTCCTCGACCCGCTGGCCGAGCTGGGCGAGGGCGTCCTCGGTGACCGGGCGGCCCTGACAGGCCTTGCGGACCCCGGTGATGACCTTCTCCCGGGAGAAGGGCTCGGTGACCCCGCTGCGCTTGATGACCATCAGTGCGGCCGTCTCCACGGTGGTGAAGCGGCGGCCGCAGTCCGGGCACTGCCGACGACGGCGGATCGAGCTGCCGTCCTCATTGGTCCGGCTGTCGACAACACGGCTGTCGGAGTGCCGGCAGAAGGGGCAGTGCACCTGAGGATCCCTCCCTGGCAGGACGTGCGGACCTGTTGAGTCTATGCGATGCGACCCCGGCCTCGGCAAGCTGATCATGCGCCGTAACCACTAGTACTGGGCACGGAGAGGACTGTAACCACTAGATGTAGGTCTCCGGGGGAAGCGACACCCCTGGCGTGTCGGCACCGATTAGACTGCCGAAGTCGAGATCCGATCGAACATTTACTCGATGCACAGTCTCGATGTACAGCAAAGCCTTGATCGAGTCAGCCAACTCTCGAATAATTCACTCGAACGTGTGTTTGGCGCAACCTTTCGATAGGAGGGGCGTTGGGCTGGAAAAGGGGAGAGGACAGCCGTCGAGAGGGGCCGCCGTGAACACCATCGAAAGCAACACCATCCCGGTGCAGGAACACTCCCAGTTCAAGGTGGGGCAGCGCACCACGAATCAGCAGAGCGTGGACATCAGCATGGACCGTAGCGAAGACCAGCGCCTCTCCGGCCCGGCCCTTTCCAGCACGGGCCGCGTTCCCGACCAGCCGATCGAACACTCCCCCGCGATCGACGACGCCCACCAGGCGCCCACCCGCGCGCTGCCCGGCCGCCCCCCCGGCATCCGCACCGACGAGGCCGGTCTCACCGAACGCCAGCGCCGCGTGATCGAGGTCATCCGGGACTCCGTCCAGCGCCGCGGCTACCCGCCGTCCATGCGCGAGATCGGCCAGGCCGTCGGCCTGTCCAGCACCTCCTCGGTCGCCCACCAGCTGATGGCCCTGGAACGCAAGGGCTTCCTGCGCCGCGACCCGCACCGCCCGCGCGCCTACGAGGTCCGCGGCGTCGAGGTGGCCCGCCCGAACACCGCCGAGACGGCCGGCCGGCCGTCCACCTCGTACGTGCCGCTGGTCGGCCGGATCGCCGCCGGCGGCCCGATCCTGGCCGAGCAGACGGTCGAGGACGTCTTCCCGCTGCCCCGCCAGCTGGTCGGCGAGGGCGAGCTGTTCGCGCTCACCGTGCGCGGCGACTCGATGATCGAGGCGGCCATCTGCGACGGCGACTGGGTCACCGTGCGCCGCCAGCCGGTCGCCGAGAACGGCGACATCGTGGCCGCGATGATCGACGGCGAGGCCACGGTCAAGCGGCTCAAGCGCGAGGACGGCCGGATCTGGCTGATGCCGCACAACCCGGCGTACGAGCCGATCAACGGCGACAACGCGACCATCCTGGGCAAGGTCGTCGCGGTCCTGCGCCGCCTCTGACGCCTCGCGCGCACCCAGCGGGAAGGGGCTCCACCGCGTGATCGCGGGGAGCCCCTCCGGCGTCTCCGGGGGCGTCCGGACCCCGCCTCGGCCCCCAGGGGGGGCTGGACGGAGCCCCGGATCACCGCACCGCTCAGCCCCGGATCACGGCACCGCTCAGCCCCGCTTCACCACCGGCTTGACCGGCGGCGCCGAGGCGTCGATCGCCGCCAGCGAGCGGCGCACCTGGTTGCGGTCCGTGGTGTACCAGAACTCCGGCATCGAGGAGCGGAAGAAGCTCCCGTACCGCTTGGTCTCCACCCGCGGGTCGAGCACCGCGACCACGCCCCGGTCCTCGGCCGCGCGCACCAGCCGGCCGGCGCCCTGCGCCATCAGCAGCGCCGCGTGCGTCGCCGCGACGGCCATGAAGCCGTTCCCGCCGCGCTGTTCGACGTCCTTCTGGCGGGCGCTCATCAGCGGGTCGTCCGGCCGGGGGAACGGGATGCGGTCCATCACGACCAGCTGGCAGGCCGAGCCGGGTACGTCCACGCCCTGCCAGAGCGAGAGCGTGCCGAACAGGGAGGTGGACGCGTCCGAGGCGAACTCCCGGATCAACTCGCCCAGGGTGTCCTCCCCCTGGAGCAGGATCCGGTTGTCCAGCCGCTCCCGCAGCGCCTCGGCGGCCGTCTGGGCGCCGCGCATCGAGGAGAACAGGCCCAGCGTGCGCCCGCCGGCCGCGCCGATCAGCTCCGCCAACTCGTCCAGCATGTCGGGCCGTTCGGGATCTCGGCCGGGATCGGCGAGGTGCCGGGCGACGTACAGGATGCCCTGCTTGGGGTACTTGAACGGCGAGCCGACGTCGATGCCGCGCCAGTGCGGCACCGCGTCCTCGCCGAAGCCGGAACCGGACCCGGACCCGGACCCGGCCGAAGGATTGTCCCCGGGGGTGCGCTGGTCCGGCAGCCGGGAGTCCGAGGGCAGGCCGACGGAGGCGGCGACGCCGTTGAAGTCCCCGCCGAGCTTGAGGGTGGCCGAGGTGAGCACCACCGAGCGCTCCTTGTAGAGGCCCTCGCGCAGCAGCCCGGAGACGCTGAGCGGCGCGACCCGCAGCGAGCCGGTGCCCATGCCGAAGCGGTCGCTGCGCTCGATCCAGACCACGTCGTACTCGGAGTCCTCCAGCAGCCGCTCGGCGGTCTCGTGCAGCGACTCGGCGGAGGCCATCGCCTGCTTGCGGACGGCGTCCTCGTCGCTGAGCCCCTTGTCGCGGGTCTCGCCGAGCGAGCTGATCACCTGGCGGGCGGCGTCCCGGATCGAGGTGACCGCGTACGCCAGGTACTCGGGCAGTTCCTCGACCCGGCCGGGCTGGGCGGTCTCCATCAGGCCGTGGTAGTTCTCGGCGGCGGCCTGCAAGGCGTCCACGGCCTTCTCGTTGGCGAGCCGGGCGGCGCGCTTGACCGCCCGGTTGACCGCGCCGACGGTCAGCTCGGCGGTGGCCGCGCCGGTGACCCGGTTGACCAGTTCGTGCGCCTCGTCGACGATCAGCAGCCCGTGCTCGGGCAGCACCGGCGCGCCCTCGATCGCGTCGATCGCGAGCATCGCGTGGTTGGTGACCACGACGTCGGCCAGCTTGGCCCGCTCCCGGGCCTTCTCGGCGAAGCACTCCTGCCCGTACGCGCAGCGGGTGGCGCCCAGGCACTCCTTGGAGGTGACCGCCAGCTGGGCCCAGGCCTTGTCGGAGACGCCGGGGCTGAGGTCGTCCCGGTCCCCGGTGTCGCTCTCGTCGGCCCACTCGCGCAGCCGCAGCACGTCCTGCCCGAGCTTGCTGGCGGGCCCGCCGAGCGCCTCGGCCGCGTCGAACAGGCCCTCGCCCTCGTCGCTCGGGGTGCCCTCGTTGGCCCGGTGCAGGCACAGGTAGTTGGAGCGGCCCTTGAGCATCGCGAACAGCGGGCGGCGGCGCAGCACCGGGTGCAGCGCCTCGACCGTGCGCGGCAAGTCCCGTTCGACGAGCTGGCGTTGCAGCGCCAGGGTGGCGGTGGCGACCACCACGCGGTCCCCGTGGGCGAGCGCGGGCACCAGGTAGGCGAGGGACTTCCCGGTGCCGGTGCCGGCCTGGACGAGCAGGTGCTCGGCGTTGTCGACGGCGTCGGCGACGGCCTCGGCCATCCGGAGCTGACCGGGGCGCTCGACGCCGCCGACGGCCGCCACCGCGGCGTGCAGCAGGTCGGGGATGCGGGAGCGCGGAACGGCGACGGCTTCCTCGACGTCGGCGGCGGCGCCGCCGTCCTCGCCAGGGAGCTCGGTCTCGCCGGGGAGCTGGGTTTCGGAGTCGTTCGTCATGACCCTCCCAGCCTACGGGGCTGGGGTGACAATCCGGCTCCGTCGCCCGGGAAGATCCGCCTCCAGGGTCACCAGGGCGTTGGGGACGGTCCCGTACCGGGCGGCGTGCGGGCGGTGCGGGCGGTCCTGGTAGCCGTCGAGCAGCAGCCGGTTGCGGTTGAGGCAGAGCCGGTCGATCCGCGGCCGGAACAGGTCGAACAGCTCGAAGCGCTCGCCCAGGCCGGGGAAGCGGTCCTGGTAGCGGCGGATCTCGGCCCGCAGCAGGGCCCAGAACTCGGCCTCGGGCAGCCCGGTCTGCGCCTCCAGCAGCGGGGCGAGGTAGCGCAGGACGCCGATGAACAGCCCGGAGTGGAGGAACTGGCAGAGCCCCTGCGGGCCGTCCCGCAGCAGGACGTCGTCGACCTCGGCGGGCAGGTCGCGCAGTTCGGGCAGGTCCTGGTCGCTGAGGTTGACGTCGTCGACGAAGTCCTTGACCGCGAGCCGGGTCGGCGCGTCGTGCTCGTCGAAGACGACGATGGCGTTCTCGCCGTGCGGGGAGAAGACCAGCCCGTACCGGTAGAGGAAGTGCAGCAGCGGCGGCAGCACGGCGCCGAACAGCCGGCCGGTCCAGGCGGCGGGGGTGAGCCCGGAGCGGGCGATCAGTTCGGCGGCGAGCGCCCGGCCGTCGGAGCCGGTCTGCAGCAGGGCGGCCAGGGTGCGGGCGCGTTCGCCGCCGGCCAGGAAGGGGCCGAGCGGTTCGCGCCAGATCGCGCCGAGGAGTTCCTTGTACTGATAGGGCGCCTCGGGCAGCTCGCGGTAGAGCGGGTGGTCGACGGTGACGGAGGCGATCTCGCCGAGCAGGATCACCCGGCACTCGTCGCGCAGGTAGGGGTCGGCGTCGCGCAGGCCGTGGATCCAGGCGGTGACGGCGGGCGCGGCGAGGGTGCGTTCGGTGGGCAGGCCGCGCCAGACCAGGGTGTTGAGGACGGACAGCGGCAGTTTGACGGTGCAGCGCTCGGGGTGGGCGGTGTTGAAGAAGGAGCGGATGGACTGCTGGGGCAGCCGTGGGTCGCCGTCGGAGGGCAGCGGGACGATCTCGCCGGAGGCGATCCAGGGCGCGAACAGCGGGACGATCGTCTCGTCCCACTGCCAGGGGTGGACGGGCAGCAGCAGGTAGTCGGCGGCGGCCGGGCCGAGGGCGGCGCGCAGCGCGTCCGGGTCGTCGAGTTCGCGGGCGTACAGCTGCTCGGGCCGTTCCAGGCCGGGCACGCCGCGGTACTCGGCGAGCCGGCGGTGGACGGCGATCCAGGGCAGCGGGCGCGGGGTGCGGGCCTCCGGGGCCCAGCGGGCGGCGTCGGTGGCGGAGAAGCCGATCCGGCCCTTGTTGGGGACGATCCAGGGGTGGCCGTCCTGGCGGCCCTCCAGGGCGGGGTGGTCGAGGTCGGCGAGTTCGGCGGCGGTGAGCGCGGTGGCGAGCTGGTGCGCGTCGGCGGTCAGGGTGGCGGTGAGTTCGCGGATCAGGTGGCCGGTGGTCTCGCCGCGCAGGCCGAGGGCGTGCCGGGCGTGCGGGAGGAAGCGCAGCGGGTCGAGGCCGTCCGGGTCGGAGCAGCGGACCGACTCCGGGTCGACCCGCCAGCTTCCGTACGCGCCGCGGCGGGCGGTGAAGCGGTACTCGGCCTCGGGCAGCCAGAGCAGGTACTCGCCGTCGGAGGCGGCGCGGACGGGGGTGAGCAGTTCCTCGTAGGCGAACTCGCCGAGCATCTTGGCCAGCAGGGCGCGCCCGGCCCGCCGCCAGTGCCCGGCGGTCAGGTGCGGGGGCAGGTACAACGGCGGTTCAGCGGCCGACGGTTGCGGCACGGGTCAGCTCCTGGGGACGGGGGATGGCGGGGGTGCTCTCGGTGGGGGCGCCCTCGGCGGCGGGGGTGCCCTCGGCAACAGCCGCGGCGGCGCCCGCGGCAGCGCCCGCAGCGGCGGGGGCGGTCCGGGGCGGCGCGAAGCCGGTCCAGGCGGTGCGGGCGGGCAGCCGGTGGACGGTCCGGCCGGTGACGGCGTTGAGGATGACGGCGGCCCGGTGGGCGCCGAGCCCCAGGTCGGGGGCGCCGACGCCGTGGGTGTGCAGTTCGGCGTTCTGGACGTAGAGGCCGCCGGTGAGTTCGGGCCGGGTGGCGACCCGGTGGTCGAGGTCGACCCGGTAGCGCCCGTCCCCGTCCCAGTCGATCAGCCGGGCGAGCGGTTCGAGCGCGGCCGGCCGGGCGGCCCGGTAGCCGGTGGCGAGCACCACGGCGTCGGTGCGCAGGACGTGTTCGACGCCGGAGTCGCCGTGCCGGCAGTGCAGTTCGAGGCCGCCGCAGGGGCCGGGGCGGGCTTCGGTGACGGCGGTGCCGGGGGTGATGTCGACCGGGGCGGTGTCGATCGGGCGGCCGATGGTGCGTTCGTAGAGGTGGTCGTGGATCTCGGCGAGGGTTTCGGCGCTGGCGGCCTTGTGCAGTTGCCACTGGTCGGCGACCAGCGCGTCCCGGACGGGTTCGGGCAGGCTGTGGAAGTAGCGGGTGTAGTCGGGGGTGAAGTGCTCCAGGCCGAGCTTGGAGTACTCCATCGGCGCGAGCGCCCTGGTCCGGGTGAGCCAGCGCAGCCGGACGCCGTCGCCGTCGTGGCGCCGGAGCAGGTCGAGGAAGACCTCGGCGCCGGACTGCCCGCTGCCGACCACGGTGATGTCCCGGGCGCCGGCGAGGTCGCCGCGGCGGTCCAGGTAGTCGGCGGAGTGGAAGGCGCGCGGGTGGCCGTCGAGGGCGGTGAAGGCCTCGGGCAGGACGGGCCGGGTGCCGACGCCGAGGGCGAGGTTGCGGGCGTGCACCTCGGTCCGCCGCCCGGTCGCGGTGTCGGTCAGCTCGGCCCGGAAGTGCGGGGCTTCCCAGTGCAGGGCGGTGACCTCGGTGCCGAAGCGGCAGTTGGCGAGCCGTTCGGCGGCCCACCGGCAGTAGTGGTCGTACTCGCGGCGGGGCAGTTGGAAGCGCTCGGCGAAGTAGAACGGGAAGAGCCGGTCCTGGTCGCGCAGGTAGTTGAGGAAGGACCAGGGGTTGGTCGGGTCGACGAGGGAGACCAGGTCGGCGAGGAACGGCACCTGCATCCGGGCCCCGTCCACCAGCATGCCGGGGTGCCAGCGGAACTCCGGGCGCTGGTCGCAGAAGAGCGTGCGCAGGCCGGGGACGGGCGCGGCGAGCGCGGCGAGCGAGAGGTTGAAGGGGCCGATGCCGACGCCGAGCAGGTCGTACGGCGGCTGGGGTGCTGGGGTGTCCACGGGGGTGTCCTAGGCGACGAAGGGGACGCGGGCACGGACCATCAGGGCGGCGCGCTTGTCGGGCAGGTCGAGTTCGGTGTCCAACCGGAATCCGGCCCGTTCGAAGGCCCGGACGGAGCGCCGGTTGCGGACGTCCGGCTCGGCGACGACCCGTTCGCAGCGGGGCCGTCGCCGCAGGATCCGCTCGGCGAGGGCGGCCAGCAGGACGGCGCCGAGGCCCCGGCCGCGGCTCTCGGCGGGGCCGATCAGGAGGTGGACGCCGGTGTCGTGCGGCCGGGCCGGGTAGTGCCGGGCGAGCGGGTCGAGGTCGGCGCGGTAGACCTCCCAGTAGCTCGTCGGGGCGCCGTCGAGCAGGCCGAGGCAGGGCACGCTGCGGCCGTCGCCGTCGAGTTGGGCCCGGAGGTGCCGTTCGGTGGCGTCGGGCGGCCCGGCGAGCTGCCAGAACGCGGCGATCTCGGGGTCGTTCATCCACCCGGCGAGCAGGTCCAGGTCGGTGGGCAGCCGGACCGGGCTGAGCCGGAACTCGCCGGCCGGGGTGGGGATCGCGCCCCATCCCGGCGGGTCGTCGAGCAGGCTCATGCGCCCGCCAGCGGGTTGGGGATGTCCACGTAGACGGACTGGGTGGCGACCGGGCCGACCAGTTCGTCCAGACCGTTGATCCGGGTGAGCAGGTTGGCCTTGCAGGGCAGGGTGGGCGCGTCGAGCAGCAGCCCGGGCAGCGCCGAGCCGGTGGCGGCGGCCCGCGGGCCGGCCAGGAAGCGGCGCAGCCCGGCCAGCAGCACGGTCTCGTCGGCGAGCCCCTGGCTGCCGAAGGCGCCGACCAGGCCGAGGACGTGGTTGATGCCGAGGTAGTAGGCGAAGTGGTGGTCGATCACCTCGTCGGGCAGGAAGGTGTCGCTGTGCTCGCCGAGCCCGGGCAGCCGCGCGGTGAGCCGGTCGGCGGCGCTCTCCCGGTAGTAGTAGCCCTGGTTGTCGCGGTAGCGGCCGCCGCTGGGCCAGCCGTCGGCGTCGAGCAGGACGAGGCTGTTCTGCTGGTGCGCCTCCAGGGCGATGCCGGCCGTGCCGTCCAGCCAGAGGACGGGCAGCACGACGGCGTCCAGGTAGCGCAGGAACCATTCGGCGGCGACGGTCCGCAGCGGGCGGCCGCAGCGGACGGCGAGCGCCCGCAGGGTGTCGCCGAGCCGGGACGGCACGGTGTCGCCGGTGCCGAGCGGCTGTTCGGCGACCAGCCCGGCAACGCACAGCGCGCGGTCGGCGGGGGCGAAGGGCTGGGCGCGCAGCACGGTGTCCAGGCCGCCCGGGTCGCCGAGGGCGGGGTGGTCGACGCCGATCCAGGCCGGGTCGCGGACGATGTCGAAGCCGGGGTGGGCGCGGTGCCATTCGGCGGCCAGGCCGCTCTCCAGCAGCCGGTGCACCTCCAGGCCGCGGTGGAGTTCCTTGCGCAGGTTCTCCCGGCGGGAGTTGGTGATCCGCAGGCCGAGCGAGAGCTTGAGCATCCAGGGGGCGCCGGGGCGGTAGACGGTGCGCACCGAGGAGGTGGGGTACCAGGGTTCGCCGGCCGGGCCGAGGTCGTGCAGCAGCCCGTCGGCGAGCAGGGCGGCGACGGCCGGGCGGTGGGCGAGTTCGCGGGCCTGCCAGGGGTGCAGCGGCAGGGCGGCGGTGCCGGGCGGCAGGGCGGCGTGGTCGCCGAGCAGGTCCGCGGTGATCCGGTCGGCGCTGTCGGTGAGGGCGGAGCCGGCGGCGAGCAGGTCGCGGTGGACCGCGTACCAGTGGAGTTGGAAGGAGCCGTGCAGTTCGGGCGAGTAGGCGGCGCTCTGGGCCGGGCCGAGGCCGTCGCGGCTCTTCGGGGTGGGGTGCAGCGGGTGGCCGAGCAGCAGGGACTGTTCGGCGGCGAGGAAGTGCGAGCGTTCGGGGCCGCCGGCGGGGGCGGTGGTGCGGCGGTGGGCGAGGATGTCGGCGGTGCGGACGACCGAGTCGGCGACCCGGGCGGCGAGGTCGGCGACCTGCCCGGGGTCGGGGCGGTCGGCGGCCGCGGCGGCGAGCAGCGCGGCGGTGGTGACGGCGTCCACGGGGGCGTCGGCGGTGCCCTCCCCGGCGGAGAGGACGGCGGGGCCGAACCGGTGCCAGCCGCCGGGCGACCAGTAGCGGACGGGGGCGGAGAGCCGGGCGGCGCCGCCGAGGACGGCGATCCGCAGCCGGCCGTCGGGGCCGGGGCGGGCGCCGGTCTCGCGCGTCCAGCAGCGCAGCAGGGCTTCCAGGGCGGCCTGTTCGGCGGCGACGGCGGGGTCCGGGTGCAGCAGCGGATCGGGCTCGGCCGGCCGGTCCGCGTGCAGCAGCGGGGCGGGCGGGGCTCCGGTGAGGGCGGTGCTCAAGGCTGCTCCTTGGGGCGCGTGGGGGTGCGGACGCGCGCGGGTGGTGGAGAGGATCGGCGGGCGCTCGCACCGTCGCGTCAGGTAAGGGTTACCTATCCCTGACGGGTGATCACAAGGTCGGCTCACTCGTCCGGGTGAAGATCGGGGATTGTCCGCGTCCGGCGCGCGGGGCCCTGCTGGGTCGCCGGGCCGATCGTGGCCACGTCACGGATCGGTGACCTCCGGTCAGGGCCGCAACCCGGGGGGCGGCCGCCGCCGTCCTGGTGACCGGTGGAAGACTCCACAGCGGCGAGTCGCCGCACGACAGCCCGATCGAGCACAGGGGGAAGCGCACACATGCCATCGATCCACCGGTCAGCCATGGCCGTCGCCCTCGTCACGGGGACGCTGCTCGCGGCGAGCGCCTGCGGGCCGGACGGTCCGGCGGGCGACGGGGGCGGCAGCGCCGCGCCGCCGCCCGCGTCCAGCACCGCCGCCCCGGGGGGCGGCGTGATCGGCGGGATCACCCTCCCGTCGGGCATCCCGACCAGCCTGCTGGAGGGCCTGCCGAAGTCCTGGGACGACCTGAAGAAGTGGAAGTTCGAGGACTGGGACTCGTGGGCGTCCAAGCACGTCTTCAACAACCCGGTGGTGAAGGACTTCTGGAACCCGGACAAGATGGGCGACTCCAAGCCCGCCGATCCGGCCCCGCCCACCGCCAAGCCGGCCGCCGACAACGGCGTGACGGACCCGGACCCGCCGGTGGTCAAGGCCGTGCCGGTGCCCCGCCCGTACACCAAGCAGCCGTCCGGGAAGGTGTTCTTCAGCGCCCAGGGCGGCCGGGGCAACTGCTCGGCGACGGTGATCACCGACCCGCAGCACCCGGGCAAGAGCAATCTGGTCTGGACGGCCGGCCACTGCGTGCACGCGGGCAAGGGCGGCGACTTCTTCAAGGACCTGGTCTTCGTGCCCGCCTACAACAACTCGGGCGCCTCCAGCGGCGGCAAGAAGGCCCCGCTGTCCGAACTGGCCCCGCTGGGCACCTGGTGGGCCGACCTGGTCACCACCTCGCCGCAGTGGATGGTCGAGGGCGGCGGCACCGGTGACGCCGCGAACCAGTACGACTTCGCCGTCATGCGGGTGCACAACCAGAACGACTCCGGCAAGTCGCTGGAGGAGACGGTCGGTTCGGCCGTCCCGGTCTGGTTCGACGCCCCGCGCGACAAGATGTCCGTCGCGGCGGTCGGCTACCCGCTCTACAAGCCGTTCGACGGCCAGGAGCTGTACAAGTGCGACGGCGGCAAGCCGACCCGGCTGTCGTTCGACGCCAAGCGCCCGTCGATGCTCACCATCGGCTGCAACATGACCCAGGGCTCCAGCGGCGGCGGCTGGTTCGCCACCATGCCGGACGGGAAGACCGCCCTGGTCAGCAACACGTCCATCGGCACCGAGGACCACACCTCGCTGAGCGGCCCGTACCTGGAGACGGTCGCCAAGCAGGCGCTGGACTGGATCTCCAAGAAGCCGTAGGCCCTTTCCGGTCGGACCGGACCAAGCCGTACGGGCGGCGGAGGCCGCCCCCGGGGGACGATGCAGCATGCCGAAGCACACCGGCCGCGGACCGCGGCGCCGATCCGGACCGACCGGCGCCGCGGTGCTCGCCGTGCTCGCGCTCGCCGCGACCGCCTGCGGGCCGGACGACTCCGGCGCCACGGCGGCCGCACCGCCGCCCGCCCTCCCCACATCGGCCCCCACCAGCCTGGGCGACCTGACGGGCTGGAAGGTGGAGGACTGGGCCCGGTTCGTCTCCGGCAGCGGCTTCGCCAACGAGGTGGCCCCGGGCTTCTGGTCGACCACCCGGATGGCCGCCGCCAAGGGGCGGGCCACCCCGGAGTACCCGCTCACCGCCGCACCGGACGACGGCCGGCCGGACGCCCCGCCCGCAGCCGTCGCGGCCACACCGCAGCCGCACCCGTACGGCCCGGCCACCGCCGTGGTCGGACGGCTCTTCGTCACCACGCCCCAGGGCGACGCGGCCTGCTCCGCGACGGTGGTCTCCGACCCGGCCAACCCGGGCCGCAGCAACCTCGTCTACACCGCCGCGCACTGCCTGCACGACGGCAAGGGCGGCGGCTGGCTGCGGAACATCACCTTCGTGCCCGGTTTCAACCGGGACGGCCAGGCGGCCCGCGGCAAACCGCTCACCGAGCAGCAGGCCGCCCCATACGGCCGGTGGGCGGCGGTGCGCGCGCTGGTGTCGCCGACCTGGCTCGGGGAGGGCGGCGTCGGCGCCCACCACCAGTACGACTACGGGATCATCCGGGTGCGCGGCGAGGGCGGCTCCGGCGCGTCGCTGGAGGAGGCGGTCGGCGGCTCGGTCCCGGTCTGGTTCAACGCCCCGCGCGAGCAGATCGGCTCGGCGGCGGCCTACGGCTACCCGACCGATCGGCCGTTCGACGGCCTGGAGCTCTCCCGCTGCGAGCCCCCGGTCCCGCCGGCCAGGCTCTCCCCCGACCGGAGCCGCCCGCCGATGTACGTCACCGGCTGCACCGTGACCGGCGGCTCCAGCGGCGGCGGCTGGTTCATCACCAAGGACGGCAAGCCCAACCTGATCAGCGTCACCGCGATCGGCAGCCGCAACCCGCCCGGGTACCTGGCCGGCCCCTCGCTGCAGGACCAGGCGAAGCAGGCCTTCGACTACTTCGCCAAGAACGTGAAGTAGCCCGCACGCCCACACGGCCGCAGGCCCGCACGCCCACACGCCCACACGCCCGGACGAGCCCCCGGGCGGACCCCGGAACGGACGCCCCGGTACCCCGGACGGGCACGCGAAGGGCCCCCGGACGCTCGCGCGATGCCCAGCGGCATCACGGTCACGTCCGGGGGCCCTTCGTCGGCCCGACGCCTCAGACCTGCAGCGCCACCGCGTAGCGCTCCAGCTCGGCGGCCAGCTCGGCCGGCACCTTGGCGTGCAGCAGCGTGCCCTCGCCGGTGTGCTCGGTGCCGAGCAGCTCGCCCTCGGCGTGCACCCGGGAGACCAGCCCGCCCTGGGTGTAGGGCACCAGGGCCCGCACCTCGATCGCCGGGCGCGGCAGCTCGTCGTCGATGAGCTTCAGCAGCTCCTCGATGCCCTCGCCGCTGCGGGCCGACACCACGATGGCGTGCGGCTCGCGGCGCAGCAGTCGCTGCAGCACGTGCGGGTCGGCGGCGTCCGCCTTGTTGATCACCACGATCTCCGGCACGTTCTGCGCGTCGACCGAGACGATGACCTCGCGGACGGCGGCCAGCTGCGTCTCCGGCTCGGGGTGCGAGCCGTCGACCACGTGCAGGATGAGGTCCGCGTCGGCGACCTCCTCCATGGTCGAGCGGAAGGCCTCGACCAGGTGGTGCGGCAGGTGCCGGACGAAGCCGACGGTGTCGGCCAGGGTGTAGAGCCGCCCGCTCGGGGTCTGGGCCCGGCGCACGGTCGGGTCCAGGGTGGCGAACAGGGAGTTCTCCACCAGGACGCCCGCCCCGGTGAGCCGGTTGAGCAGGGACGACTTGCCGGCGTTGGTGTACCCGGCGATGGCCACCGACGGCACCTGGTGGCGCTTGCGCTCCTGGCGCTTGGTGTCGCGGCCCTTCTTCATCTCGGCGATCTCGCGGCGCAGCTTCGCCATCTTCTCGCGGATCCGGCGCCGGTCGGTCTCGATCTTGGTCTCACCGGGACCACGGGTGGCCATGCCGCCGCCGGACGAGCCGGCGCCGCCACCACCCATCTGCCGGGACAGCGACTGACCCCAGCCGCGCAGGCGCGGCAGCATGTACTGCATCTGCGCGAGCGAGACCTGCGCCTTGCCCTCCCGGGACTTGGCGTGCTGGGCGAAGATGTCCAGGATCAGGGCCGTCCGGTCGACGACCTTGACCTTGACCACGTCCTCCAGGTGGATCAGCTGGCCGGGGGTGAGCTCACCGTCGCAGACCACGGTGTCGGCGCCGGTGGCCGCGACGATGTCGCGCAGTTCCTTCGCCTTGCCGGAGCCGATGTAGGTGGCCGCGTCGGGCTTGTCACGGCGCTGGATGACGCCGTCCAGCACCTGGGAGCCGGCCGTCTCGGCGAGGGCGGCGAGCTCGGCCATCGAGTTCTCCGCCTCCTCCAGGGTGCCGTCCGTCCAGACGCCGACGAGCACCACGCGCTCCAGGCGGAGCTGGCGGTACTCGACCTCGGTGACGTCTTCGAGTTCGGTGGAGAGGCCGGCGACGCGGCGCAGGGCGGCACGCTCGCTGCGGTCGTACTGGTCGCCGTCGTAGTGGTGGTGGCCGTGGCCGCGGTCCTCGTCGATGGCCGCGAGGTCCTCGTCCATGAGGGCTTCCGCCCGCAGACCGTTCAGGCGGCGCGGGGCGTCGGCGTGGTCGCGGGTGTCGGACGTGGAGGTCATTCTGTCCTTTGGTCGCTGGTGCGGATGGCCTGTGGGGACCGCCGTGTGCGGTCCCACCCGGAGTCTGCCCAGCTGCCGCCCCGGTTACCGCCGGGCGAGGTGAGCTACCCCTCAGGTCCTCGGGTGCCGTCGGGGCTCCTGTGCCCTGAGAACGCCGTGGACCGGCCGTGAATTCCCCATGATGGTCCCACGCCCGGCGCGGACCGGTCATCCCCATTTTCCCCGGGGTGGCGGGCCCCGCCGGTGTCCGGGGCCTGCGGCCGGCTGACGTCGTACACCCCGGAGACCTTGAGCATGGCCCGCATCAGCGCGGGCAGCGCGGCCGGCTCGGGCAGTTCGACGGTGTAGGTGTGCCGGACCCGCAGCTCCTGCGGCGGTTCGACCTCGGCCGAGACGATGCCGACGTCCTCGGCGGAGATGGCCGCCGTGAGGTCGGCGAGCAGCCGGGGCCGGTTGAGCGCCTCGGCCCGCAGGGTGGCCCGGTGGCCGGCCGCCGGGGTGCCCTCCGGCCGCCAGCGGACCTCCAGCTCGGCGCGCCCGGCCGCGCGCATCCGCTCCCCGGCCGGGCAGCCGGTGCGGTGCACGGCGACGGCTCCGCCGCGGATCGGGTAGCCGGCCACCTCGTCCGGCGGCACGGGCGTGCAGCAGCGGGCCAGCCGGACGGGCGCCCCGGGCCGGCCGGCCACCGCGACCGGGGTCGGCCGGCGCTCGGTGGTGCGGTGCGCGGGCGGGGCGGGCTGGCCGCTGGAGGGGCCGGTGCGCACCGGCGGGAGCCGGGCCGGGTGGTCGGCGAGCCAGCGTTCGATGGCCAGCCGGGCGGCCGGGGTCCGGGCGTGCGCGAGCCACTCGGGCGCGGGCCCGGAGGGTTCGGCGGGGCGCGGCCCGTCCTCGGTGAGCACGGTCCCGGTGGGCGCGGCCTCGGTGAGCACGGCGAGCAGGTCGCCGTCCTGCAGGACGGTGGAGAGCGCGGTGAGCCGGCCGTTGACCCGGGCCCCGATGCACCGGTGGCCGGTCTCCTCGCCGAGCAGGTAGGCGGCGTCCACGCAGGTGGCACCGGCCCTCAGCTGAAGCGTTTCGCCGCTCTCCGTCACGACGGTGATCTCGCGGTCGCCGGCCAGGTCGGCGGTGAGCGCGGACCAGAAGGCGTCCGGGTCGGGCGTCTCCTGCTGCCACTCCAGCAGCCGGCTGAGCCAGCCGGGCCGGGCCGGGTCGGTGCGGTCGAGTTCGTCGGCGTCCTGGACGGCGCCGGCCGGCTCCGGGTCGCCGAGCGCGACCACCCCGGTCTCGGCGACCTCGTGCATCCGCCGGGTGCGCACCAGCACCTCGACGACCGTGCCGCCGCTGAGCGCCACCGCGGTGTGCAGCGACTGGTAGAGGTTGAACTTGGGGGCGGCGACGAAGTCCTTGAACTCGCCGGGCAGCGGCGTCCAGCAGGTGTGCAGCTCGCCGAGCACGGCGTAGCAGTCGGCGTTCTCCTCGACCACCACCAGCAGCCGCCCGAAGTCGGCGGGCTGCGGCCGCTGCGGCCGCCCGTCCGGGCCGGGCGCGGCGGCCCGCTTGAGCAGCACCCGGTGCAGCGACACGCAGTGCCGGGGCCGGACGGTGACCTCGGCGGTCACCCCGGTCTCGGACAGCTGGCGGGCCAGCAGCCGGGCGAAGGGGACCAGCTGGGTGTCCGGCTCGCCCTCGTGACCGGCCATCAGGGCCCGGGTACGGGCGTGCTCCTCGGGGTGCAGGGTGGCGAAGACGATGTCCTCCAGCTCCGCCTTGAGCACCTGAATGCCGAGCCGTTCGGCCAGCGGGATCAGCACGTCCCGGGTGACCTTGGCGATCCGCACCTGGCTGGCCGGCTTCATGTGCCGAATGGTGCGCATGTTGTGCAGCCGGTCGGCGAGCTTGATCACCATCACCCGGACGTCGTCGCCGGTGGCGACCAGCATCTTGCGGAAGGTCTCGGCCTCGGCGGCGGCGCCGAAGTCGACCTTCTCCAGTTTCGTCACCCCGTCGACCAGGTAGGCGACTTCGGGCCCGAAGCCGGCGCTCACCTGATCGAGCGTCAATTCGGTGTCCTCGACGGTGTCGTGGAGCAGCGAGGCGACCAAGGTGGTTGTCCCGGCGCCGAGTTGGGCCAGGATCATGGTGACGGCGAGCGGGTGGGTGATGTACGGCCCGCCGCTCTTGCGCTTCTGGCCCCGGTGGCTGGCCTCGGCGAGCCGGTAGGCCCGGGCGAGCAGGCCGAGGTCGGCCTGCGGATGGTGTTCGCGGTGGACTCGGACGAGCGGTTCGAGGGCGTCCGGGACGGGCGGCCGGCCGGTGGCCAGCAGGGCGGCCCGCCCGGCCCGGCCGAGCGCGGCCCGGCCGAGCTCCCCCAGGGGCCGCCTGGCCCCGGCTTGCCGTGCGGACGTCGGCTGCCCCGTCAGGGACTGCCCGGCTTCGATGGTCATCGGCGCACCTCCGGCAGCGATCACCGGCCGCCACCCCGCCGAGGGGCGCCTTCCCGGTGGTCCATGCTACCGAGCAGAGCACGTTCCGCGATGCCTTGCTTCCCGTCCGCGACACGCGTCACTCGAACGGGCGGATTCACCGGCGCGCGAAATGGGCAAACCGGGCCGTCAGCTGCCCGAGCCGCGCCCCAGACGTGTCAGACACGCCCCAGTTCGGCCCACCAGCGGGCGTCGATCTCACCGGCGGCCACGATGACCGCCGGGCCGGTCTTCTCGATCCGGCCGTCCGGGTGCTCGGTGATGACCAGTCGGCCGCCCGGCACGTCCACGGTGTAGGTGGCCGGCTCGCCGGTGACCGCCGGGTCGACGCCGTCCCGGCGGATGGCGGCCACCGCGACGGCGCAGGTGCCGGTCCCGCAGGAGCGGGTCTCGCCGGAGCCGCGCTCGTACACCCGCATGGCGACGTGCCGCGGCCCGCGGTCCACCACGAACTCGACGTTCACGCCCTCCGGGTAGGCCCCTTCGGGGCTGGTCAGCGGCGCGGACAGCAGGTCCCCGGCGTGGTCGAGGCTGTCCACGAAGGCCACCGCGTGCGGGTTGCCCATGTTGACGTTCAGCGCGGGCCAGCGCCGCGCGCCGACCGTGACCTCGACGCCGTCCGGCCCGGGCAGCCGGGCCCGGCCCATGTCGACGGTGACCTCGCCGGGCGTCCCGTCCCCGGCGTCCTCGGCGACCCGCACCGTCCGCACCCCGGCGCGGGTGGCGACCGCGAACTCGCCGGGCTCGGCCAGGCCGGCCTCGACCAGGTACCGGGCGAAGACCCGCACGCCGTTGCCGCACATCTCGGCGATGCTGCCGTCGGAGTTGCGGTAGTCCATGAACCACTCGGCCCGGTCGGCCTGGTCCGCGGCGGCCGGCTCGGCGGCGGAGCGCACCACGCGCAGCAGCCCGTCCCCGCCGATACCGGCCCGCCGGTCGCACAGCGCGGCGACGGCCGCGGGGCCGATCTCCAGCGCGCCGTCCGGGTCCGGGACGATGACGAAGTCGTTCTGGGTGCCGTGCCCCTTGAAGAAGGGGACGCCGACCGGCTGCGGGAAGGATGCGCTCACCCTCCCGATGGTACTGAACGGGCGCACCGGCCACCCGGGCGGTCCGACCGGTGGATCGGCGCGGGCAGCCGAGGGGCCGGCAGGGGCGGCCGGCGGATCAGCGCAGGTAGGCGACCCGCCAGACGGCCAGCGCACAGGCCACCAGCGCGATCAGGGTGTACAGCGCGATCGCCTTCCAGCCGGCCCGCTGCCCGGAGCCGCGGCGCGGCAGGCCCGGCCACTTGTACCCGGCGTGCCGGGCGGCCATCGCGCCCCAGCCGACCGAGGCGGCGGTGAGCAGCAGCCCGAGCATGCCGACCATGGTGGCGCGCGCCCCGGCCGAGCCGAAGGCGAGCGGGAAGGCGAACATCAGCGAGCCGAGGATGCCCAGCAGGGCGATCGGCAGGGTCTGCCACCAGCGGAGCCGGCGCAGCGGTCGGATCTCCCGCTCGTGCACCGCGCCCGCCGGGGTGCGGTTGTCCAGGGCCGGCAGTGCGACCGCGTAGGAGGTGGGTGCCTCCAGGCCGGTCAGCACGGGGAGGTCACCCCTCGTCGACTCGTCGGCCGGTGCGGTGACACTCCCGCTCTGGCCGGGTTCGGGGCCGGTACCCGTCGACACGCGGCCTCCCCTGACAGTTCGACACGAGCGGACTCGCGGTCGGGCACGGTCGGCCCGCGCGGCCGACCCCTACGCCTTCGATGATGGCATGTCCAGACGGGCGTTCCGGGCCTGACCGGCGTCGACGGGTGATCCGTGGCCATCACGTGATCGGGCCGTGACCGCCGGTTCGTCCTGCACGGCCACCTGCGCGCGCAGGTGCACCGCCGGATTGGCCGGAACCCGCCTACCCGGCCGGACGCTCCTGACGGTCGATCAGCTCCAGGGAGCGTTCCAGCAGCTCGACGGGGTCGGTGCCGGCCGGCCGGGACAGCCAGTGGATCCGGCCGTCGCGGCGGAACCAGGACTCCTGACGGCGGGCGAAGCGCTTGGTGGCCCGGACGGTCTCGGCCCGCGCCTCGTCCTCGGTGCACTCGCCGGCGAAGTGGTCCAGCACCTGCTGGTAGCCGAGCGCCCGGGAGGCCGTCCGCCCCTCCCGCAGCCCGAGCCGCTCCAGCGCGCGCACCTCGTCCAGCAGTCCGGCCCGCCACATCAGGTCGACCCGCAGCGTGATCCGCTCGTCCAGTTCGGGGCGCGGCAGCGCGACCCCGATCTGCACCGCGTCGTAGACGGCGGTGTTGCCGGGCAGGTTCGCGGTGAACGGCTGCCCGGTGATCTCGATGACCTCCAGCGCGCGGACGATCCGCCGCCCGTTGCCGATCAGGATCGCCTCCGCGGCCGCCGGGTCCAGCTCGGCCAGCCGCCGGTGCAGCGCGTGCGGGCCGGCCTCCTCCAGCTCGGCCTCCAGCCGGGCCCGGACCGCCGGGTCGGTGCCGGGGAACTCCATCTCGTCGATCGCCGCCCGGACGTACAGCCCGGAGCCGCCGACCAGGACGGGCGTGCGCCCGGCCGCGAGCAGCCGGTCGATCTCGGCCCGGGCCAGCCGCTGGTACTCGGCGACGCTGGCGGCCTCGGTGACGTCCCAGACGTCCAGCAGGTGGTGCGGCACGCCGCCGCGCTCGGCGGGGGTGAGCTTGGCGGTGCCGATGTCCATGCCCCGGTACAGCTGCATCGAGTCGGTGTTGATCACCTCGCCGCCGAGGCTGCGGGCGATGGCGACGGCCAGGTCGGACTTGCCGGCGGCGGTCGCGCCGACGATGCAGACCACTCGGGGCTGGGCGGCGCGGGACTGGTCGGTACGGGAGCTGCTCACCGCTCCAGTCTCGCAAAACCGCCGCCGCACCGGTGACCGGGCTGCCCGTCGGCCCCGACTGCGCGACGATGTGACTGTGTCCGGCCGTCTCCGGCCATCTCCAGCCGTTTCCGCAGTTGAGCCGGTTTGCGAACGGTTCGGCGGTGACGGACGTTGGGCAGGAGACAGGGACGAAAGGGTGAGATCGCCATGGGTCTGATGGACAACCTCAAGGGCAAGGCCGAAGAGCTCAAGGGCAAGGCCAGTGAGCTCGCCGGCAAGCACAGCGAGCAGATCGAGCACGCGGTGGACAAGGCCGGCGGCGCGATCGACAAGGCGACCAAGGGCAAGTACAGCGAGAAGATCGAGCACGGCGCCAGCAAGGCCAAGGGCGCGGTGGGCGACTTCGCCCACAAGCCGAAGCCGGGCGAGGAGGGGCCGGCCGGCGGCAACGGCCAGGCGCCGCAGGCCTGACGCCCCGCGCTCCGATCAGCTCCAGGACGCCACGACGTAGCCGACCCCGTACGGGGCGTCCTGGTAGCCGAGCCGCGCGGTGAGGCCGGCGCCCTCCGCGGCGCCGGCCAGCACCTGCCAGGGCGCCCGGCCCTCGGCCTTGAGCTCGGCGGCCAGCCCGGCGTCCAGGGCGGCGAGCGCGGGCACGTCGGCGGAGCCCAGGGCGGCGGCCAGGGCGGCGTCGAAGCCCTCGGCGCGCTCGTCCAGGTAACCGGGGGCCTTCACCGAGCTGCAGGCGCTGCCGTCGCCCACCACCAACAGGCCGACCCGGTCGGCCAGCTGGGCCAAGCCCTGGCCGAGCCCGAGCATCCGGTCGGCGGGCGCGTCGGCGGGCACCGCGCAGGCGTGCGTCGGCAGCGTCACCCCGGCGCGCTCCAGCAGCCAGGCGCCGACCGTCAGCGAGGGCGCCAGCTCCGGCCCCTCGACCCGGCCGCCGGGCAGCTTGGCGACCAGCGGCACCCCGTAGCGGTGGAAGGAGCCGGCCCCGCCCTCGGTCCACACCTCGGCCTCCGGCCCGGCGCCGACCACCACGACCAGCTGCGGCCCGGCCGCGACCAGTGCCGCCAGGGCCTCGTCGCAGGCGGCCCGCAGCGGGTCCAACTCGGCGGCCGCCCCGGCGGCGACCTCCGGGACGAGCAGCGGCGGACAGGGGCACACGGCGGCGGCTACCAGCATGCGGATCACTCTAGCCAAACGGCGACGGCGGCCCGGCCGGTCTCCAAGTCCCGCCGGGCCGCCGTTCGAGGAGCGGACCCCGTTCGAGAAGCAGGCCCCGTTCGAGGAGTGGGCCGTCAGTCGCCGCAGCAGGCCCCGCCCGCCGGAGCGGCCAGGGGCAGCGCGGCCGGGGCACCGATGCCCGGCAGGCCGAGCATCACCCCGGCCGGCTTGGCCGCGGGCTTGGCCTGGCGCTTCTCCCAGGCGTCGCCGGCCCGGGTGCGGCGCACCGCGAGCGACGGGCCCTCGGCGAGCAGGTGGTGCGGGGCGGCGTAGGTGATCTCGACGGTCACCACGTCGCCCGGACGCACCGGCTCCGTCGGCCTGCTGAAGTGCACCAGCCGGTTGTCGGGGGCGCGGCCGGAGAGCCGGTCGGTCTTGTCGTCCTTCTTGCCCTCGCCCTCGGCGACCAGGATCTCCAGGACGCGGCCGACCTGCTTCTTGTTCTCCTCCCAGGAGATCTCCTCCTGGAGGGCGATCAGCCGGTCGTAGCGGGCCTGCACGACGGCCTTCGGCACCTGGTCCGCCATCTCGGCGGCCGGGGTGCCGGGGCGCTTGGAGTACTGGAAGGTGAAGGCGTTGGTGAAGCGGGCCTCGCGGACGGCGTGCATCGTCTGCTCGAAGTCCTCCTCGGTCTCGCCGGGGAAGCCCACGATGATGTCGGTGGAGATCGCCGCGTCCGGCATGGCCTCGCGGACCTTCCGGATGATCCCGAGGAAGCGCTCCTGGCGGTAGGAGCGGCGCATCGCCTTGAGGACGGTGTCGGAGCCGGACTGCAGCGGCATGTGCAGCTGGTGCATCACGTTCGGCGTCTCGGCCATCGCGGCGATCACGTCGTCGGTGAAGTCGCGCGGGTGCGGCGAGGTGAAGCGGATCCGCTCCAGGCCCTCGATCTGGCCGGCGGCGCGCAGCAGCTTGGAGAAGGCCTCGCGGTCGCCCAGGTCGGAGCCGTAGGCGTTGACGTTCTGGCCGAGCAGGGTCACC
This sequence comes from Kitasatospora sp. NPDC127121, assembly GCF_042677305.1. Classification (NCBI taxonomy): domain Bacteria; kingdom Bacillati; phylum Actinomycetota; class Actinomycetes; order Kitasatosporales; family Streptomycetaceae; genus Kitasatospora; species Kitasatospora sp. NPDC127121. Next base: position 99,810 of record NZ_JBHXTQ010000007.1, read on the forward strand.
TCGATGACGCCCTCGTCCACCAGCGCCTCGATCTCGGCGAGGACGTCGCCGGGGCGGCGGTCCTCCTCCTTGCCGCGCAGCGCGGGGACGATGCAGAAGGTGCAGGTGTTGTTGCAGCCGACGGAGATGGCGACCCACGCGGCGTACGCGGACTCGCGGCGGGTCGGCAGGGTGGAGGGGAAGGTCTCCAGCGACTCCAGGATCTCGACCTGGGCCTTGCGCTCGACCGCGGCCCGCTCCAGCAGCGCCGGCAGGTGGCCGATGTTGTGGGTGCCGAACACCACGTCGACCCAGGGGGCCTTGCGGACGATGGTGTCGCGGTCCTTCTGGGCGAGGCAGCCGCCGACGGCGATCTGCATGCCCTTGTGGCGGGTCTTGACCGGCGCCAGCTGCCCGAGGTTGCCGTACAGCTTGTTGTCGGCGTTCTCCCGCACCGCGCAGGTGTTGAACACGACCAGGTCCGGGTCGCCCTCCTGCCCGGCCTTGACGTAACCCGCGTCCTCCAGCAGGCCGGACAGCCGCTCGGAGTCGTGGACGTTCATCTGGCAGCCGTACGTGACGACCTTGTAGCTCTTCAATCCGCTCTCACCGCTCACCAGACCAGGGTACGGGCAGCCGCGAAGCGCTTTTCCCCCACCGTTTCCCCTCCCGTTCCGGCGGAGCGCCTGGCAGTATCCCTGCATGACCCCCACCACCCCGTCCCGTCTCGGCGCCGCCGTCCGCACCGCGGCCCGCAGCCCGCTGTGGCGGACGGTGCTGGTGCTGGTGCTGCTGGTCGCGGGGCTGGGCGGCTGGTGGCTGTCGGCGGGCCGCTCGCCCGGCTACCCGCGCGGCGAGACGCGTTTCGCGACCGGCGTGCAACGCGGCGTCTACGACCGGTACGGGCAGTTGCTGGAGGCCCACGTCGCCAAGGCCATGCCGGGGGTGCGGCTGGCCCTGGACAACACCGAGGGCTCGATCGACAACCTGGCCCGGGTGACCAGCGGCCAGGACGACTTCGCGATCGCCACCGCCGACGCCGTCGCCGACTACCAGGGCCCGGGCAAGGACCGGCTGCGGGCTATCGCACGGCTGTACGACGACTACCTCCAGCTGATCGTCCCGTCCTCCTCGACGGTGCACCGCACGGCCGACCTCAAGGGGCTGCGGGTCGGCGTGGGCCTGCCGCAGTCCGGGGTGAACCTGGTGACCAGGCGGCTGCTGGCCGCGGCCGGCCTGGACCCGGACCACGACATCGTCCCGGTGTCGGCGGGCGTCGGCGACGCCGCCGACCAGCTGCGCGAGAACAAGCTCGACGCCTTCTTCTGGTCCGGCGGCCTGCCGACCAGCGCCCTCACCGACCTGTCCGACCACATGCGGATGCGGGTCGTGCCGCTGGGGGACCTCGCCGGGGCCATCCACAAGATGGAGGGCGGCGGCACCGACGCCTACCGGGCAGCCACCATGCCCAAGGGCACCTACCCGAACGCCGACCCCAAGGACGCCGTCGCCACCGTGGCCGTGCCCAACCTGCTGATCACCCGGGACGACGTGGACCCGGGCCTGGTCGAGGGCATGACCCGGGCGGTGATCGACAGCCGCGACCAGATCGGCTCCCAGGTGCACGCCGCCCAGCTGGTCGACCTGCGCACCGCCGTCTACACCGACCCGCTCCCGCTGCACGAGGGCGCGGCCCGCTACTACCGCTCGGTGAAGCCCTGAAGGTCCTGAAGGTGGAGCCCTGAAGGCGAGGCCCTGAAGCCCGGAAACCGTACGGGCGCTGCGGGCCCGTACGGACTACCGCTTCTCCGGCCGCGGCACCGCCAGCGTCACCGCGAGCCCGGTCGGCTCGACCGGCGCGAAGGCGAGCGAACCGCCGCCCGCCGCCAGCAGGGTGCGGGCGATCGACAGGCCGAGCCCGGAGCCGTCCACGTTCTGGTGCCGCGGGCTGCGCCAGAAGCGGTCCCCGGCGCGGGGCAGCTCGTCCTCGGCGAGGCCGGGCCCGGCGTCCGTGACGGTCACCGCGACCTCGTCCCGGCGCACCGAGACCTTCAGCCGCACCCCGCTGCCGGCCGGGCCGAACTTGAGCGCGTTGTCCAGCACGGCGTCCAGGGCGGAGCCGAAGCCGATCGGGTCCGCCATGCCGACGGCGAGCGCCGGGCCCTCCCAGCTCAGCTCGATCCCGCGCTGCTCGGCGACCGGCCGCCAGGCGTCGACCCGGGCCAGGGTGAGCGCGGCGAGGTCGGTCTGCTCGGGTTCGGGGCGGGCGTGCTCGGCGGTGGCCAGGCCGAGCAGGTCGTCCAGAACCCGGGCCAGCCGGACGCCCTCCTCCCGGACGCCGCCGAGCTCCTCCTCGTGCCCCTCGGGCAGTTCCAGGCCGAGCACCTCGACCCGCAGCAGCAGGGCCGCCAGCGGGTTGCGCAGCTGGTGCGAGGCGTCCGCGACGAAGGCCTTCTGCTGGTCCATGGCGAGCACCACGTGGTCGGCCATCTCGTTGAACGAGCGGGCCAGCCGCTGCAGCTCGGGCGGGCCGCCGCCGGGCGCGACCCGGGCGGCCATCCGGCCGGTGGCGATGTCGTGGGTGGCCCGGTCGAGGGTGCGGACCGGGCGCAGCACCCACTCGGTGAGCCGGCCGGCCAGCAGCACCGCGACGATCATCGCGGCGGCCTCGCCGGCGCCGATCACCAGCCAGCTGTGCAGGATCCGGGTGCGCAGCGCCCCGGTGGGGGACTCGCTGAGCACCACCGCGACCACGTCGCCGTCGCGCACCACCGGGGTGGCGACGGTCAGGGTGCGGTCGTCGGTCCACGGCCAGACCTGGGGCGGGTTGTGGCTGCGCCGCCCGTCCAGCGCCTCCTGGAAGGCCTGCGCGCCCCAGCCGCGGGGCACCCGCCAGTCGGCGGGGGCGGCGGCGATCGGCACGCCGTCGCGCTGGAAGATGCCCAGCCGCACGCCGTACAGGTCGTGGTAGCGGCGGACCTCGGCGTCGATCGCGCGCCGGCGGCTGACGTCGCCGGGGGCGGGCTCCGGGTCGCCCTTGAGCGCGGACTCCACCGCCGAGGGGCCGGAGGTGGGCAGGTCCTGGGCGAAGCGGGCGGCGTCGTCGAGCCGGTCGACGACCACCCTGCTCTGCTCGGCCGCCGCGACCGCCGCCGCGAGCGGCAGCCCCAGGGCGGCCAGGACGCAGAGCATGAGGGCGATCAGGATGCCGAGCAGGCGGGTGCGCACGTGCGGTCAGCGCTCCGCGGGGGCGGGCGGGGCCGGGTCCGCGGCGGGCGCCGGGGACTCCGGGATCAGGCGGTAGCCGACGCCGCGGACGGCCTCGACCAGGCCGGGCAGCGCGAGCTTGTTGCGCAGCGAGCCGATGTGCACCTCCAGGGTGCGCCCGTTGCCCTCCCAGCCGCTGCGCCAGACCTCGCTGAAGATCTGCTCGCGCCGGTAGACCACGCCGGGGCTCTGGGCGAGCAGGGCGAGCAGGTCGAACTCCTTGCGGGTGAGCGGCACGTCCCGGCCGTCCACGCTGACCCGGCGGCGCTCCCGGTCGATCCGGATGCCGCGGGACTCCAGCGGGCCGCGCTGCTGCGGGACGGCGTCGGGCGCGGGCGCCGCCACCGAGGCGGGGGCGGCGCCGCGGCGGGCCACCGCGTGGATGCGGGCGAGCAGCTCGCCCATGTCGTAGGGCTTGGTGACGTAGTCGTCGGCGCCCAGGTTGAGGCCGTGGATCCGGGAGCGGATGTCGGCGCGGGCGGTGACCATGATCACCGGGACGCCGCTGCCGGCCCTGATCCGGCTGCACACCTCGAAGCCGTCGCGGTCGGGCAGCCCGAGGTCGAGCAGCACCACCCGGTACGGGTCGTTTCCGTCCGGCACCAGGGCGTCCAGCGCCTCGTGCCCGCTGCGGGCGTGCCGGACCTGGAAGCCGTGCCGGCCCAGTACCGCGACCAGCGCGGCGGCCACGCGTTCGTCGTCCTCGACGAGCAGCAATCGCATCCTGTTCTCCTCCTTCCCCCACCTGATCGCCGGGACCGCCTGGTCGGGCCCCGGTCCTGCGCAGTATGAGCCAGTGGGCGGCCCGGCGCCAGGCTCGGTCGCCCGACGGCTGCCACGGGGCGGGGCGCGCCGGCGCGGACGCCGGCTGTCACATGCCCCGTTGGCGCCCCGGCGAACAGCCCGCGAGCAGCGTGTGGCCGTTTCGTGATCCTCAAGTTCCGCTCAGATCGGCTGACGGCACGTCGTCATCACTCCTATGGTCGGCCCACCGGGGGCTGCGGCTCCGCCGGTCGCGGCTCCCGGATTTCGTACCACCATTGCCGCCCAAGGGAGTTCAGACTTTCACGGGCCGACACGAGGGAGCAGGCGCGATGGCCGAGAATCCGGTCGAGGACTCCACCCCTGCAGCCGCCCCCCTGGTCGTGCTGAGCAGCGTGAACAAGCACTACGGAGCGCTGCACGTCCTGCAGGACATCGACCTGAAGATCGTCCAGGGCGAGGTCGTGGTCCTGATCGGGCCGTCCGGCTCCGGCAAGTCGACGCTCTGCCGGACGATCAACCGGCTGGAGACCATCGACTCCGGCACGATCACCATCGACGGCCGCCCGCTGCCCGACGAGGGCAAGGAGCTGGCCCGGCTGCGCGCCGAGGTCGGCATGGTGTTCCAGAGCTTCAACCTGTTCGCGCACAAGACGGTGCTGGAGAACGTCGTCATCGGCCAGGTCAAGGTGCGCGGGATCGCCCGGGCGCAGGCCGAGAAGACCGCCCGCGGGCTGCTGGAGCGGGTCGGCGTCGGCGCGCAGGCGGACAAGTTCCCCGCCCAGCTCTCCGGCGGCCAGCAGCAGCGCGTGGCGATCGCCCGGGCGCTGGCGATGAAGCCCAAGGTGATGCTCTTCGACGAGCCCACCTCGGCCCTCGACCCGGAGATGGTCAACGAGGTGCTGGAGGTCATGCGCCAGCTGGCCGCCGACGGCATGACGATGGTCGTGGTCACCCACGAGATGGGTTTCGCCCGCTCCGCCGCCAACCGCGTGCTGTTCATGGCCGACGGCCGGATCGTCGAGCAGAACACCCCGGACGCCTTCTTCACCGCGCCGCGTTCCGACCGTGCCAAGGACTTCCTCTCGAAGATCCTCCACCACTGACGCTTCGAGACCACGCGGGGCCGCCGCCGGCAAGGACGCCGGGCGGCCCTGCCCGTGCACGCACCTTCCAGACGCCAGAGCCCGGTTAGCCGTGGCCCAGCTCCCAGGAGAACAACCCTCATGAGGACTCGTCGCACCCTCGCCGTCGCGCTCTGTGCCGTCGCGCTCACCGCCACCGCCGCCTGCGGCAAGGACGGCTCCCCCGGCGCCACCGCCGCGAGCAGCGGCAACGCCCCGGCGCTGCCCACCTACACGGTCAAGACCGACGTCAAGATCGACTCGGCGATCCTCGCCGAGGCGAAGAAGCGCGGCCAGCTGATCATCGGCGCCAAGGCCGACCAGCCGGGACTGGGCTTCGAGGACGTCGCCAGCGGCGACCGCAGCGGCTTCGACATCGAGATCGCCAAGATGGTCGCCGCCGATCTCGGCTTCAGCCCGCAGCAGATCAAGTGGCAGACGCTGGTCTCCTCGCAGCGCGAGCCGGCCATCGCCAAGGGCCAGATCGACTTCTACGTCGGCACCTACAGCATCAACGACGAGCGCAAGAAGACGGTCTCCTTCGCCGGCCCGTACTACATCGCGGGCCAGGACTTCCTGGTGAAGGCCGACAACACCTCGATCACCGGCCCGGAGAGCGTCGGCGGCAAGAACGTCTGCACCGCCACCGGCTCCACCTCGATCAAGAACATCCAGCAGTACAACCCGAAGATCACGCAGTTCGACACCTACTCGGCCTGCGTCGAGAAGCTGCTGTCCGGCGAGGTCGACGCGGTCACCACCGACGACGCGATCCTCAAGGGCTACGCCTCCAAGTACGCCCCCAAGCTCAAGGTGGTCGGCAAGCCGTTCACCAAGGAGAACTACGGCGTCGGTCTCAACAAGGACGACGCGGTCCTGCGCAACGCCATCAGCGACGCGCTCAAGGCCCACGAGGACAACGGCGACTGGAAGAAGGCCTACGACGCGACCCTGGGCGCGTCCGGCTCCGCCGCGCCGGCCGTGCCGGCCCTCGAACGCTACTGATCCGGTCCACGCCCGACCATCCGTCCTGACCATCTGATGAGAGGAGGGCCGCCGGATGGGGTTCCTGTTCGAGCAGGACAACTTCGCGTTGTTCCGCGACGGCTTCCTGCAGACGATCGAGCTGAGCGCGCTCAGCGCCCTGCTCGCCCTGCTGCTGGGCACCCTGCTGGCGGCCTTCCGGGTCTCCCCGGTGCCGGTCCTGCGTGCCTTCGGCACCACCTGGGTCACGCTGTTCCGCAACACGCCGCTGACCCTGCTGTTCTTCGCCGTCACCTTCGGCCTGCCGCCGCTCGGGGTGCACTTCAGCCACCTCACCTTCGCGGTGCTGGCGCTCGGCGGCTACACCGCCTCGTTCGTCTGCGAGGTGATCCGCTCGGGCATCAACACCGTGCCGCTCGGCCAGGCCGAGGCGGCCCGCAGCCTCGGCATGAGCTTCGGCCAGACCCTCACCCTGATCATCCTGCCGCAGGCCACCCGGACCGTCCTGGCCCCGCTGAGCAGTGTGTTCATCGCGCTGCCGAGGAACTCGGCGATCGCCGGCGCCTTCAGCGTCAGCGAGCTCTACAGCGTGCAGCAGACCCTCTCCGAGCGCGGCTACGCGATCTTCGGGATCTTCTTCTGGGTGGCCTGCGCCTACCTGGTGATCAGTGCCACGGTCGCCACGCTGTTCCGCGTCCTGGAATCCCGACTGGCGGTGGCCCGATGAGCAACCTCTTCACCCGCACCCCCACGGCCAGCGTCCTCTACGACGCCCCCGGCCCGCGGGCCCGCACCCGGTACCAGCTGTTCGGGGTGCTGGCGCTGATCGGCGTCGCCGCCCTGCTCCAGTACGTCTTCACCGCGCTCTCCGACAACGGCCAGTTCGACCCTCATCTGTGGGACGCGTTCCAGTACAACACCGTCCAGCAACGCATCGTGGACGGCCTGGTCTCCACCCTGGAGGCCTTCGGCCTGGCCGCACTGTTCTCGCTCACCCTGGGCGGCCTGCTCGCCGCCGGACAGCTCTCCGACCACAAGCCGGTCCGCTGGGCGGCCGTCGGCTTCGTCCAGTTCTTCCGGGCGATGCCGCTGCTGATCCTGATCGTCGCGCTCTACTACGCGTTCTTCGCGAAGGAGCCGATGTGGGCGCTTGTCATCGGCCTCACCCTCTACAACGGCTCGGTGCAGGCCGAGATCATCCGCAGCGGCGTCAACGCCGTCCCGCGCGGCCAGGCCGAGGCGGCCTACGCGCTCGGCATGCGCAAGACCCAGGTGATGGCCGGCATCCTGGTGCCGCAGGCGATCCGCTCGATGCTGCCCTCGATGATCGGCCAGCTGGTCGTCACCCTGAAGGACACCTCGCTCGGCTTCGTCATCACCTTCAACGAGCTGCTGTTCGTCGGCAAGGCGATCGCCAGCCAGCCGATCAACGCCGCGGGCTTCCCCTACATCCCCGTGGTGCTGGTGATCGGTCCGATCTACATCGCCATGTGCCTGCTGCTGACCGCCCTCGCCCGGTGGATCGAAGCGCGCGGCCGTCGCGGCGCGAACCGGCGCACTTCAGCTGCTGCTTGACGCACACGCAGGTGAACTGTTGCATTGCTCTTCGTGACACCTCCCGGGAGCATCCACGCGGCATATGCGGCAGCGGTAACTGACGCCGGCCCATCGGCCGGTTCGTGCCCGGAGGTCACCGCATGGACCCGGTGATCGTGGTCGGGGCCGGACCGGTCGGTCTGGCCCTGGCCCTCGCCCTCGCCCGGCACGAAGTGCCGACCATCGTCCTGGACGAGGGCTCCGGGCTCTGCCCCGAGGGCCCGCGCAGCGTCGTCCTCGGGGCCGACACCGCCGCCTTCCTCACCCGGATCGGCTACCCGCGGGCCGTCTCCGACTCCGCCCTCTGGGACTCCTTCACCGTCTGGCGCCGCCGCCAGGAGGTCCTGCGGATCGACCTCACCGACTCCCCCGCGTTCCACCTGCCCCAGCACCGCCTCCAGCGCGGCCTGCGCGACGCCCTCACCGGCACCCCGCTGGTCCGGCTGGTCCCGCTGAGCCGGGTCGTCGAACTCGAACAGGACCGCGACGGCGTCAGCGTCCGCACCCACGGCACCCAGGACGGCTCCAGCACCTGGTGGCGCGGCAGCCACCTGGTCGGCTGCGACGGCGCCAGATCCGCCGTCCGCAAGCTCCTGAAGATCCGCTTCCCCGGCCGCCCCGCCGTCGACCGCAACGCCATCGCCACCGTCCGGGTCGACCTGCCCTTCCACGAGGCCCGGCTGCACCGCGAGCCCCCGTGGCGCGGCGACCGCGAGGCCTCCGCCCGCCCGCTGCCGGACGGCGTCTGGCGGCTCGACTGGCGGCTGCCCCCCGGGCGGCCCGCCCCCACCGAAACCGTCGACCCGCACGCCACCTGGCCCGGCGTCGTCACCGGCGACACCCTGCTCACCCGGGTCACCGCCACCCTCACCGGCTGGTGCGGCGAACTCCCCCGCTTCGACCTGCTCGCCGCCGCCGACCACACCGCCCAGCAGCGCCTCGCCGCCCGGTTCCGCAGCGGCCGCTGCTTCCTCGCCGGCGACGCCGCCCACCTGCACGGCGCGCTCGGCATGCAGAACCTGGCCGACGGGCTGCGCGACGCCGACAACCTCGCCTGGCGGCTCTCCCTCGCCTGGCACCTCCACTCCGGCGGCCCGCAACCCGGCGGCTCCCTGCTGGACGGCTACGAGGCCGAACGGCGCGGCGCGGTCGGCGCCCGGCTGCGCGCCGTCGACCAGTCCATGCCGCTGCTGCGCCCGCTGCGCGGCTGGCAGCAGACCCGGCGCTCGCTGCTGGTCGGCGGCTTCCGCAAGCACGCACCGCTGCTCGCCGACGGACAGCTCGGCACCGGCCGCTTCGGCGGCGCGCCCGCCTACCCGGCCGCGCCCTCGGGCGTCCCCGGCCGGGTGCCGGTCCAGCGCGGCGCCCGCGGCACCACCTCGCTCAGCGAACTGCTGCCGGCCACCGCCCCCGGCGTGCTCGTCCCGGACCTGCCGGTGCTCGCCGCCGACGGCACCCCGGACCACCTGCACGCCCGGCTCGGCGTCACCTTCCTGCTGCTGCTGGTCGCCCCCGGCACCGCCGTCTGGTCCGCCGAGCACTGGCTGGGCGCCGGCCTGATGCCCCGGCTCGCCGAGGTCGCCGCCGCGCTGCCGGTGCCCGCCGAAGTGCTGGTCACCGAGGAGTACCCGGAGGCCGGGCCGCACACCGTGCTGCTGATCCGGCCGGACGGGCACCTGGTCGGCGCCACCCAGGGCGCCGCCGCCGAGGACCTGCTGGCGCTCGCCGACCGCGCCCGGGGCGGGCCGGCCCCGCTCGCCGGCGCACCCGAACCCGAGCCCGACCAGAGCCCAGCGCCGGAGCCCACCGCCCGCCAGGCGCCCCAGCAGGTGGACTCCCCCAGCGCGTAGGGCCCTGGCGCGAGCCCCGGGCGTGCCCCCTGGCGCGGGCCCCGGGCGTGCGCCGGACAGGGCCCAACTCTTGGCCTAACTCGCCACCGCGATGGCCCGGCTCTCCCGGACCACCGTCACCCGGATCTGGCCCGGATAGGTCAGCTCCTCGGAGACCTGCCGGGCGACCTCCCGGGCGATCAGCTGCGCCCCGAGGTCGTCCACCTCCTCCGGCCGCACCATCACCCGCACCTCGCGCCCCGCCTGCATCGCGTACACCTCGGCCACGCCCTCGTGCGCGCGGGCGATCTCCTCCAGCCGCGCCAGCCGCCGCACGTACACCTCCAGCGACTCCTTGCGCGCCCCGGGCCGCCCGCCCGAACAGGCGTCCGCGGCCTGCGTGAGCACGGCCTCCACGGTGCGCGGCTCCACCTCGCCGTGGTGCGCGGCGATCGCGTGCACCACCTCCGGGGACTCCCCGTGCCGACGGGCGAAGTCCGCGCCGACCGCCGCGTGGCTGCCCTCGACCTCGTGGGTGAGCGCCTTGCCGATGTCGTGCAGCAGCGCCGACCGCCGCACCGGCTCCGGGGCCACCCCGAGCTCGGCGGCCATCATCCCGGCCAGGTGCGCGGACTCCAGCAGGTGCCCGAGCACGTTCTGCCCGTACGAGACCCGGTAGCGCAGACTGCCCAGGGTGCGGACGAGCTCGGGGTGCATCCCGCCGACCCGGGCGTCCAGCAGGGCGTCCTCACCGGCCCGGACGCAGCACTGCTCGACCTCCTCGCGGCTGCGCTCGTGGACGTGTTCGATCCGGGTCGGGTGGATCCGGCCGTCCTCGACCAGTTGTTCCAGGGTGAGCCGGGCGGTCTCCCGGCGGACCGGGTCGAAGCAGGAGAGCTGCACCGTCGCGGGGGTGTCGTCGATGATCAGGTTGACGCCGGTGACCGCCTCGAAGGCACGAATGTTGCGGCCTTCGCGGCCGATGATCCGGCCCTTCATGTCTTCGCTCGGCAGCCGGAAGACGGTGACCGCCGTCTCGGCGGTCTGCACCGACGCCAGCCGCTGGATCACCCCGGCGAGGATGCCCCGGGCCCGGCGCTCGCCCTCCTCCCTGGCCTCGCGCTCGATCTCCCGGACCGTGACCGCGGCCTCCCGCCGGGCCGTGGTCGCGGCCTCGCGCAGGAGTTCGGCGCGGGCCTGCTCGGCGGAGAGTCCGCCGGCCCGCTCCAGCACCGCCACCCTGCGGGTCACCAGCGCCTCGGCCTCGCCCCGGGTGCGCTCCAGTTCGGCGGAGCGCGCGGCGAGTTCGTCCTCCCTGGTCCGGACCCGGCGCAGCTCCTCGGCCAACTGCTCCTCGCGCCGGGCGAGTTCGGCCCGCTGCCGGGAGGTCTGCTGCTCGGCCCAGCCGCGGACGCGCTCGGCCTCGACGCCGACGCGCCGCTGGGCGGCCCGGAGCCGCTTGGCCAGCAGCCCGACCAGGACGGCGAGGAGCAGCAGGACGGCGCCGGCCGACCCGGCGAGTGGCAGCAGGGAGGCGTCCGGTCCGGTGCCCGCAGAGATCCTCATGCCGCCCACTCCCCGTCACCGCTGTCCGCCGCCCGGCGTGGACCGCCGTCCGGAAGCGCCCCCGCACTGAGTGCGAGGCTAGGTGCGGGTCACGAAACGGTCAAGACTCGACCTGGACTGGACCAAGAAGCGTACGCAATGGCTACCGGACGGCCACTAGTCCCTCCCGGTTCCTGACGGTTCGCCCGGCTCCTCCTCGTCCAGCGCGCTCCGCACCACCCGGAACGCCAGCCCCTCGGAGTAGCCGCGCCGGGCCAGCACGCCGACCAGCCGCCGCATCCGGACCTGCGGGTCCAGCCCTCGGGTGGACCGCAGCTTGCGGTCGACCAGCGCCCGGGCGGCCTCGGTCTCGTCGTCGTGGTCGAGCTGGGCGACGGCCTGTTCGACCAGGTCCGCGGCCACGCCCTTGGTGCGCAGTTCCTGGGCCAGCGCCCGCCGGGACAGGCCCCGGACGGCGTGCCGGGACTCCACCCAGGCCGCGGCGAAGGCCGCGTCGTCGATCAGCCCGACCTCTTCGAGCCGGGTGAGCACCTCGTCGGCGACGTCGTCCGGGATCTCCCGCTTGCGCAGGGCGTCGGCGAGCTGTTTGCGGCTCTTGGCGGCGCCGGTGAGCAGCCGCAGGCAGATGTCGCGGGCGCGGGTCTCGGGATCGGCCGTCTCCTCGGCCCCGGCCCGCTTCCGCCCGGTTCGGCCGGTACGGGCGGAGGGGTCGTGCTCGTCACCCGGAGCGCCCGTCTCGTCCGAGGCGTGCCCGGCGGAGCGCCCGGCCGCAGCGCGCCGCCCACGACGCGCGCCGGGACCGGTGTGCGGGGCCGGGGCGGTCACACCCCCGTGACCGACCGCCCCGGCCTCGCTCCGGCCCTCGCCCGCCGCCGGGGAGCCGGCCTCGTCGAACTCCTCGGCCGCCAGTGCCGAGCGCCGCCTGCGGCGGCCGGTGGGCAGTTCTGAGGCGGAGACCAACCCGAGCTCGCCGACCGACGGCTCCGCCGGTGCCGGCCCGGGAGCCGCGCCGCGCACCGCCCGGGCCGGCTCCCGGTCGAACTCCGGCTCCGAACCGGATGCCCACTGTGCGGCGGAGGACCGCTCCCGCCGCCGCCCCTTCCGGGGCTGCGACCGCGCCCGGGGCGTCGCCTCGAACGGCGGCTCCGGCTCCCCCGCCACGGCGGCGAACCAGTCCGGCGGCCCGTAGTCGTCGCCGTCCGGACCCGCCGGGCCGCCCTCACCCACTGCGTCGTGCTGCGTCAACGGTTCAGGCCTTGGCGGCCGCCGCCGTCTTCTTCGCCGCGGCCGTCTTGGCGGCGGTCGCGGTGATCGGCTTCGCGGCGCCGTCGGCGGCAGCAGCCGCCTCGCCCTCGGCCGGCTCCTCGGTCTTCGGGCCGATGCCGAGCTTGCCCTTGATCTTCCGCTCGATCTCGTCGGCGAGCTGCGGGTTGTCCCGCAGGAAGTTGCGGGCGTTCTCCTTGCCCTGGCCGAGCTGGTCGCCCTCGTAGGTGTACCAGGCACCGGACTTGCGGATGAAGCCGTGCTCGACGCCCATGTCGATCAGGCCGCCCTCGCGGCTGATGCCGATGCCATAGAGGATGTCGAACTCGGCCTGCTTGAACGGCGCGGCGACCTTGTTCTTGACCACCTTGACGCGGGTGCGGTTGCCGACCGCCTCGGTGCCGTCCTTCAGGGTCTCGATCCGGCGGATGTCCAGCCGGACCGAGGCGTAGAACTTCAGCGCCCGGCCACCGGTCGTGGTCTCCGGCGAGCCGAACATGACGCCGATCTTCTCGCGCAGCTGGTTGATGAACACCGCCGTGGTGCCCGACTGGTTCAGCGCACCGGCGATCTTGCGCAGCGCCTGGCTCATCAGCCGGGCCTGCAGACCGACGTGCGAGTCACCCATCTCGCCCTCGATCTCCGCACGCGGGACGAGCGCCGCGACCGAGTCGATGATGATCAGGTCGACAGCGCCGGAGCGGATCAGCATGTCCGTGATCTCCAGCGCCTGCTCACCGGTGTCCGGCTGGCTGACCAGCAGGGCGTCGGTGTCCACGCCGAGCTTCTTGGCGTACTCGGGATCGAGCGCGTGCTCCGCGTCGACGAAGGCGACCGTGCCGCCGGCCCGCTGGGCGTTGGCCGCCAGGTGCAGGGTCAGGGTGGTCTTGCCGGAGGACTCGGGGCCGTAGATCTCGACCACCCGGCCGCGCGGGATACCGCCGACACCGAGGGCGACGTCCAGGGCGGTGGACCCGGTGGGGATCACGTCGATCGGCTCGTTGGCCTTCTCGCCCAGGCGCATCACCGAGCCCTTGCCGAACTGCCGCTCGATCTGAGCGAGTGCGTTCTCAAGGGCCTTCTCGCGGTCCGTACCTGCCATGGCTTCCACCCTCGGGTTCTGTGCTGTGCGCTTCATCGTCCTCGACGCTAGCGCGTCCCACTGACAAACGAGCCCGACCCGGCTCCGCCTGTGGAAAACTCCTCGCCGGAGAGTACAGAGAACAAATGTTCGATTCAAGCTTCGCACGTCCGAACGGTGCCACCACCACCGGCCGGGTCACCTCCCGTCGCCGCCGACCATCCGCCGCAGCCGCCGCGCCGCCTCCCGGCGCAGCTCCCGCCGGGCCCGCCGCTGCTCGCCCCGGTCGATCCGCGGGTCGGTGGCCACCTCGTACCGCCGCACGTACGTCCCGACGAAGCCCTGCAAGGTGGCCGCCGCCGGGATGGCGATCAGCGCGCCCACCGCGCCGAGCAGCGCCGCGCCCGCGATCACCGCGCCGAACGCGACCGCCGGGTGCACGTCCACCGTCCGCGCGGTGATCCTCGGGTGCAGCAGGTAGTTCTCGACCTGCTGGTAGACCACCACGAAGATCAGCACCCAGAGCGCGTCCACCGGCTGCACGGTGAGCGCCACCAGCACCGGCAGCGCGCCGGCCAGGTACGTCCCGATGGTCGGCACGAACTGCGACATGACGCCGACCCAGACCGCCAGCGCGGCCGCGTACGGCAGGTCGAGCAGCGCGAACATCACCCAGTGCCCGGCCGCGGAGACCACCGCGAGCAGCGCCCGGGAGTACAGGTAGCCGCCGGTCTTGGCGAGGGCGATCTCCCAGGCCCGCAGCACCTCGCCCTGCTTGGCGGGCGGCAGCATCGAGCAGACCGTCCGGCGGACCCGCGGGCCCTCGGCGGTGAAGTAGAAGGTGAACAGCCCGACCGTGAAGGCCTGGAAGAGCCCGCCGATCACGGTGGAGGAGAGGCCCCAGACGTTGTCGGCGGCCTGCTGGGCGTAGCTCTCGATCGCGCCGGAGTCCTTGAGCAGCTTCTTCTGCAGCTCGCCCAGCGACAGGTCCTGATGGAACGTCCGGTTCACCCAGTTGATCAGGTTGTCGACCAGGTGCGGCAGGTCCCCGGCGATCTTCGCGACCTGATCGACCAGCAGCGTGCCGAGCGCCGCGAGGAACCCGATCACCGCGATCCCCACCGCGACGAACACCAGGAAGGTGCCGATCCCGCGACGCACCCCGCGCGCCGCCATCCGGTCGACGGCCGGCTCCAGCGCCAGCGAGAGGAAGAAGGCCACCAGCAGCATCACGAAGAGGTCGATCAGCTGGTGGAAGGCCCAGTCGGCGAGCTGGAACAGCCCGACCAGCACCAGGGCCAGCACCATCGCCCGGGGCAGCCAGCGCGGCATCCCGCCACCCCAGAGGCCGCCGGCCTCGCCCTCCGGCAGCCGCGGTTCGGGCGGCGGGCCCGGAGCCTCGTCGGCGACCCGCGCCGTCCTGTCCGAATTCTGTGCTTCTGCGCTGCTTGTCACTCCGACAGTCTCACCCATCCCCCGGAGCCGCCCGAGCACCGGGCACCCCGCCGGGGCGGGGTCGGTCCCGCGGGCGGGCGGTGGTCAGCGCAGCACGCCGGAGACGCCCTGGGTCTCGCAGACCACCCGCCAGACGTCCTTGGCCTCCCAGCCCGACTCCAGTGCCTGCCGCACCGTCCGCCCGCCGAGTTCGCTCATCACATGGTCGGAGGCGAAGGACTCCGCGTACGTCTCCCCGAAGTGCGCGTGCATCCGTCGCCAGAACTCCGTCAGCCTCATGGCTCCAGTATCCCGGACCGCGCGGCGCCGTCCGGGGCCCGCCACTGCCCGGCCGTCAGCGCGTACTCGACCTCGCCGTGCTCGCTGCCGGGGATCGCCTCCGGGTAGTCCTCGTGGAAGGTGCGGACGAACGACAGCCCGGTCTTCTCCATGACCCGCCGCGAGCCCGCGTTGACCGTCATCGTGTACGCCACCACCCGCCGCACGCCCAGTTCGGTGAAGCCGCGGCGGACCAGCGCCCGCGCCCCCTCCGTCGCGTACCCGAGCCCCCAGGCGGCCCGGCGCAGCCGGTACCCCAGCTCGACCTCGGAGCGGTCGCCGTCCCGCGTCGGCCGGAACTCGAACCAGCCCAGGAAGGCCCCGCCGGCCCGCTCCTCGGCCGCCCACCAGCCGAGGTCGCCGTACCGCCGGTAGTGCGCGAGGTACAGCGGCAGCAGTTCGCCCTCGACCTGTTCCCGCGCGGTCGGCCGCCCGCCGGTGAGGTGGCGCATCACCTCCGGGTCGCCGTCCAGTTCGACCAGGTGGTCGACGTCCGCTGCGGTGAAGCGGCGCAGCACCAGCCGCTCGGTGGTGAGGAAGACGGTCACGCCCCGATCCTCACCGACCCGCCCGGGCGGCGTCACCCGGTTTTCCGCCCGCCTCAGCGCGGCAGCGCGAGCAGCCCGGCACCGAAGTACTGCCGGGCCCCGCAGGCGTACGGCCCGGGCGGGCAGGCGGCCGCCGCGGTGCCGGCGAGCAGGGCGGCGAGCGGGCCGGAGCCGTAGTCCGGGTGCAGGGCGGCGGCCACCGCGACCGCGCCGGTGACGTGCGCCGCCGCCATCGAGGTGCCGGCCAGTGCCGCGTACTGCCCGCCCGGCCAGTCGGAGACGATCGCGCCCTGCGGCCCGCTGTCCGGGTCGCCGCCGGGGGCGGCCAGCGAGACCCGGCCGCGGCCGTAGTTCGAGTAGCCGGACGGGCGGCCGTCCCGGTTGACGGCGGTGACGGTGACGACGCCGGGCAGTTCGCCGGGCAGCCGGATGCACTCGGTGCCCAGGTAGCGGGAGCGGGCCGGGCCGGAGACCCGGTCGTTGGGGCTGCGCTCGTCCGTCCGGGTGGCGCCGAGGTCCTGCCCGTCGTTGCCCGCCGAGGCGACCACGACGGCACCCTTGCGCTGGGCGTAGCCGGAGGCCCGGCCGACGGCGGCGATCAGCGCGGCCTGGTCCTGGTCCTCCGGGCAGTTGTACTTCCACGGGTCGGCGAAGTAGCTGTTGTTGATCGCCTTGGCGCCGTGGTCGGCGGCCCAGAGCATGCCGCAGACGATGTTCTCGGCGTAGTACTGGCCGAGCGGTCCGAGCAGCCGGACGGCGGCGATCCGCACGCCCGGCGCGACCCCGGTGATGCCGTGGCCGTCCCGGGTGGCGCCGACGATCCCGGCGACGTGGGTGCCGTGGCCGCTCTCGCTGACCCCGGGGTCGGGCCGCCAGGAGCCGGAGCGGGCGTCGGGCCGGCCGTCGGCGCAGGAGACGGAGGCCTTCGGGTCGACGGCGGCGCGCAGGTCGGGGTGGGTGTCGTCGACGCCGGAGTCGAGCACCGCGACCAGCACCTTGTGCAGTGCGTCGGCGGTCGGCGCGCCGGCGGGACCGCGGATCCCGGTGGAGGTGTCGCCGGCCCGGGAGCCGGCGCCGCCGAGCATGGCGAGGTTCCACGGGTCGCCCTCGCTCGGGTCGGGCACCGTGACGGTGCCGCCGTCCTGCCGGTCGGTGCTGTCGCGCCGGGCGCTGTCGGTGCTGCTGCGCCGGGCGTGATCGCTGTCGCGACGGGCGTGATCGGTGCTGCTGCGGCCGGCGCGGTCGGCGTGGTCGGTACCGGCGGCGAAGTCCCCGGCGCCGTCCAGCAGGCGGGGCGGGGCGACCACCGGTTCGGTCCGGGTGGTGCCGACGGCGGCGATCCCGGGCCGGGCCCGCAGCGTGCCCGCGAAGCCGCCGGTGGCGTACGCCAGGACGGCCCCGATCTGCGGGTACTCCTGGACCACCTGCCCGCCCGCCGCCCGGCTCTCGGCCCCGGCCAGGGCGGCCCCGGCGGCGTCCTCCTGCTCGGCGAGCACCAGGTAGCTGAGGTAGGGCCGGCCGGATCCGGAGACGTACGGGACGGCGCCGCCGACCACGAGTGCGGTGAGCAGCATCGCGAGCAGCGCCCGGGCGGGCCCGCGGACGCGGCGGCGGGCGGCACGGGCGGGACCGCCGGACGGGTTCACCTGCGCCATCGCACGGTCTCCGCTCGTCGGTCCGGTGGGTCGGGGGTGGGTCACTGGCCTGATTCATCACCATATGAGCGGATTTGCCTTTTTGCTCCTTTAACTACACCCATGCTCACCACACCCGTGCGACCTCCGCTCCCCCACCCCGGTTGTCGGTGCCACCCGGCACCATGGGGGCATGGCGCCCCCGCACCCGACCCCGCCGAACGACGACCCCCTGGCCGGATTCGCCCCGACCACCCGGGCCTGGTTCACCGGCGCCTTCTCCGCCCCCACCACCGCCCAGGCCGAGGCCTGGCGCGCCATCCGGCAGGACACCGACGTCCTGGTGGTCGCCCCCACCGGCTCCGGCAAGACGCTCGCCGCCTTCCTCTCCGCCCTGGACCGGCTGAGCAGCACCCCGCCCCCGGCGGACCCCAAGCGCCGCTGCCGGGTCCTGTACGTGTCACCGCTCAAGGCCCTCGCGGTGGACGTCGAGCGCAACCTGCGCGCCCCGCTGACCGGCCTGCGCCAGGCCGCCGTCCGGCTCGGCCTGCCCGAGCCCGAGGTCCAGGTCGCCACCCGCTCCGGCGACACCCCCGCCGCCGACCGCCGCCGCTTCGCCACCCATCCGCCGGACATCCTGATCACCACCCCCGAGTCGCTGTTCCTGCTGCTCACCTCCGCCTCCCGGGAGGCGCTGCGCGGCGTCGACACGGTGATCCTCGACGAGGTGCACGCCGTCGCCGGCACCAAGCGCGGCGCCCACCTCGCGCTCAGCCTGGAGCGGCTGGACGAACTGCTGGAGCGCCCGGCCCGCCGGATCGGCCTGTCCGCGACCGTCCGCCCGGTCGAGGAGGTGGCCCGCTACCTCAGCCCGCAGCGCGGCGCCGTCGTCGTCCAGCCCGCCGCCGCCAAGGAGTTCGACCTGTCGGTGGTCGTCCCCGTCCCCGACCTGGACGACCTGCCCGCGGCCCCGGCCACCGGCGCCTCCTCCGACGCCGACCCGCAGCGGCAGGCGTCGATCTGGCCGCACGTCGAGGAGCGGATCGTCGACCTGGTGCAGGCGCACCGCTCGACCATCGTCTTCGCCAACTCCCGCCGCCTCGCCGAGCGCCTGTGCAACCGGCTGAACGAGATCGCCCTCGAACGGGCCACCGGTGAGCCGCTGCCCGAGGCGCACTCCCCCGCCCAGCTGATGGCCGAGTCCGGCGTCGCCAAGGGCGCCCCGCCGGTCATCGCGCGCGCCCACCACGGCTCGGTCTCCAAGGAGCAGCGGGCGCTGGTCGAGGAGGAGTTGAAGGCCGGCCGGCTGCCCGCCGTGGTCGCCACCTCCAGCCTGGAACTGGGCATCGACATGGGCGCCGTCGAGCTGGTCGTCCAGGTCGAGTCCCCGCCCTCGGTCGCCTCCGGCCTGCAACGGGTCGGCCGGGCCGGCCACCAGGTCGGCGCCGTCTCCACCGGCGTCTTCTTCCCCAAGTACCGCGGGGACCTGGTGCAGTCCGCCGTGGTCACCGAGCGGATGCGGGCCGGCCGGATCGAAGCGCTGCGCGTCCCGCGCAACCCGCTGGACGTGCTCGCCCAGCAACTGGTCGCGATGACGGCGCTGGACGCCTGGCCGGTGGACGACCTGCTCACCGTGGTCCGCCGCGCCGCGCCCTTCGCCACCCTCCCGCAGTCCGCCTTCGAGGCCGTGCTCGACATGCTGGCCGGCCGCTACCCCTCGGACGCCTTCGCCGAGTTGCGCCCCCGGGTGGTCTGGGACCGGGTGGCCGGCACTGTGACCGGCCGCCCCGGCGCCCAGCGACTCGCCGTCACCTCCGGCGGCACCATCCCCGACCGCGGCCTGTTCGGCGTCTTCATCGCCGGCGCCGACCCTAAAAAAGGCGGCGGCCGGGTCGGAGAGCTCGACGAGGAGATGGTCTACGAGTCCCGCGTCGGCGACGTGTTCACCCTCGGCACCACCTCCTGGCGGATCCAGGAGATCACCCACGACAAGGTGCTGGTCACCCCCGCCCCCGGCGTGCCCGGCCGGCTCCCGTTCTGGAAGGGCGACACCCTCGGCCGCCCGCTCGAACTCGGCCGCGCCCTCGGCGCGTTCACCCGCGAGCTGGGCGCCCTGGAGCCCGCGGCCGCCACCGCCCGGCTGCACCGGGCCGGCCTGGACGACTGGGCCGCCGCCAACCTGCTCGACTACCTCGCCCAGCAGCGCGCCGCCACCGGCCACCTCCCGGACGACCGCACCATCGTCGTCGAGCGCTTCCGGGACGAGCTCGGCGACTGGCGGATCGTCATCCACTCCCCCTTCGGCGCCCAGGTGCACGCCCCCTGGGCGCTCGCGCTCGGCGCCCGGCTGCGCGAGAAACACGGCCTCGACCCCCAGGTCATGCACGCCGACGACGGCATCGTGCTGCGCCTGCCGGACGCCGACCTCCTCGCCACCGACTTCGACTTCACCAGCCCCCCGGAGCGGTCCGGTTCGGACGAGGCCCCGGTCGGCGCCGACGCCGCCCTGTTCGACGCCGCCGAGATCGAGCAGCTGGTCACCGACCAGGTCGGCGGCTCCGCCCTGTTCGCCTCCCGCTTCCGCGAGTGCGCCGGCCGTGCCCTGCTGCTCCCGCGCCGCAGCCCCGGCCGCCGCACCCCGCTCTGGCAGCAGCGCCAACGCGCCGCCCAACTGCTCGAAGTCGCCTCCGAGTACGGCTCGTTCCCGATCGTCCTGGAGGCCGTCCGCGAGTGCCTCCAGGACGTCTTCGACGTGCCGGGCCTGGTCGAGCTGATGGGCGACCTCGAATCCCGCGCCGTCCGCCTGGTCGAGGTCACCACCCCCGAGCCCTCGCCCTTCGCCCGCTCCCTCCTGTTCGGCTACGTCGCCCAGTTCCTCTACGAGGGGGACTCCCCGCTCGCCGAGCGCCGCGCCGCCGCCCTCTCGCTCGACTCCCGGCTGCTGTCCGAACTCCTCGGCCAGGCCGAGCTGAGCGAACTGCTCGACCCGCAGGTGCTCGCCGAGTTGGAGGCCGAGCTCCAGCGCCTCACCCCCGAGCGCCGGATCAAGGACGCCGAGGGCGTCGCCGACGCGCTGCGCCTGCTCGGCCCGCTCACCGAGGCCGAGCTGGCGGCCCGCGGCGCCGAGCCGCTCTGGGCCCTGGAGTTGGAGGCCGCCCGCCGGGTGATCCAGGTCCGGATCGCCGGCGAGCGGCGCTGGTCCGCCGTCGAGGACGCCGGGCGGCTGCGCGACGCGCTCGGCACCCCGCTGCCGGTCGGCGTCCCCGAGGCCTTCACCGAGCCGGTCAAGGATCCGCTGGGCGACCTGCTCGCCCGCTACGCCCGCACCCACGGCCCGTTCGCCGCCGCCGAGGCGGCCGCCCGCTTCGGCCTCGGCACCGCCGTCGTCACCGGCACCCTGCACCGGCTCACCGCCGCCGGCCGCCTGGTCCAGGGCCAGTTCCGCCCACCCGTCGCCCGCCGGCCCCCTTCGCCGGAGGCGCTAGGCGCCACTCCTCCCGACCACACCACCACCGAGTGGTGCGACGCCGAGGTCCTGCGCCGGCTGCGCCGCCGCTCGCTGGCAGCCCTGCGCCAGGAGGTCGAACCCGTCCCGCCGCGCGCCCTGGCCGCGTTCCTCCCGCAGTGGCAGCACCTGGCCGGCCACCGGCTGAGCGGCCCGGACGGCCTGCTCCGGGTGGTCGAACAGCTCCAGGGCACCGCCCTGCCCGCCTCCGCCCTGGAGAAGCTGATCCTCCCGGCCCGGCTCACCGGCTACTCCCCCGGCCTGCTGGACGAGTTGACGGCGGCCGGCGAGATCGGCTGGTGCGGGGCCGGCGCGCTGCCCGGCAAGGACGGCTGGCTCAGCCTGCACCTGGCCGAGCACGCCCACCTGCTGCGCCCCGAGCCCGTCCCGCCCGCGCTCACCCCCGTGCACAGCGCGCTGCTGGCGGCGCTGGCCGGCGGCTACGGCCTGTTCTTCCGCCAGTTGGTCCAGCAGCTGCCGGAGGAGACCCCGGAGCCGGAGATCGTCGAGGCACTCTGGGACCTCGTCTGGGCCGGGTACGTCACCAACGACACCCTCGCCCCGCTGCGCGCCCTGCTCGGCTCCGGCCGGACGGCCGGTGCCACCGCCCACCGCGCGCCCCGGGCGACCCCGCGCGGCCGCTACGGCGGCGCCGGCCGCGCCTTCGGCCGGGTCGGCGGCGCGCTGCGCGGCGGCCCGCCGACGGTGGCCGGGCGCTGGTCGCTGCTGCCCGCCCTCACCACCGACCCGACGGTCCGGGCCACCACCCAGGCACAGAGCCTGCTGGACCGGCACGGCCTGGTCACCCGGGGCGCGGTGGCGGCCGAGCGGGTGCCGGGCGGCTTCGCCGGGGTGTACCGGGTGCTCGCCGCGATGGAGGAGCGCGGCCGGGCCCGCCGGGGCTACTTCGTCGAGGGGCTGGGCGGCGCCCAGTTCGCCATGGAGGGCGCGGCCGACCGGCTGCGCTCGGTCAACGGCCGGCTGGAGCGGGCCCGGGCCGCCGAGTGGCCGGCCGCCCCGGCCACCGAGCCGCCGCAGGTGCTGGTGCTGGCCGCCGCCGATCCGGCGAATGCCTACGGCTCCGCACTGCCTTGGCCGGAGCCGCCGACGGCCCCCGGAGCCAAGGAGGCCCGGGCGCACCGCCCGGGCCGCAAGGCGGGCGCCCTGGTGGTGCTGGTGGACGGCGAGTTGGCGCTGTACGTCGAACGGGGCGGCAAGTCGCTGCTGGCCTGGCCGGAGGACGGCGCCATCCGGGCGCTGGCGGTGGGCGCGCTGGCGGCCGCGGTCCGCGAGGGTGCACTCGGCAGCGTCACGGTCGAGCGGGCGAACGGCGAGCCGGCCCTCGGCTCGGCGCTGGGCGCCGCGTTGGAGGAGGCCGGCTTCCACGCCACCCCGCGCGGCCTGCGCCTGCGGTCCTCCTGAGGTCCGCCGACGCCGAAGGCCGCGGGGCATCCGGTGCCCCGCGGCCTTCGTTCGCTCGTATCACCCGTTCGAGTGGCTCAGCCGACTGTCGGCGGTTGCGCCGCCACCCGGGCCACGGCCTCCTTTGACGGGCGCCGCTGCGGCCCGGTCGCGTTCCGGTCGGCGTGGACCGGGATCAGGCCGAGTCCCCAGCCGCCGGCCGCGAGCAGTCCCAGCACAGCGCCGTCGGCCAACTGTCCCCGGACCGCCGGCAGCCACCAGACCAGCCCTGCCGTCAGGATCACCAGGACCCGGCGGGCCGGCCACGGTATCAGTCGCCGCAGCCGTATTCGAGCCTCCGTGCACGCCGTCGCGGATCTCCGCACGACCGCCCTCCTTCGCTCGCCCCGGGCACCAGGAGCCCGGGAGTCGAGGCCGGGTTCAGGCGGCGACCACGTCCATCGCGGCGGCCTTGGGCGACATGTTCGCCCGGTCGGTGCCGGGGGCGGGCAGCGGAACCGGTTCGAGTACCGGCCTCAGCAGATCACCTTCGGAGAGGGTGGCCATCGCCGCAAGTTCAGCGAGCGACAGTTCGTCGCTGACCTCGCGCATGACCTCGGACATCCGGACGTCGAGCGCGTCGCAGATGGCGGAGAGCAGCTCCGAGGAGGCCTCCTTCTGTCCCCGCTCGACCTCGGAGAGGTAACCGAGCGAAACCCTGGCTGCCGCCGACACCTCGCGGAGTGTGCGGCCCTGGCGCTGGCGCTGCCGACGCAGTACATCGCCCAGTAGGCGACGAAGCAGGATCATCGGTGCCTCCCTCCTCGGACTGCGGATCGAGATGTCACGACCCCACCGTACCGCCTTGCCCGCTTCGCGTGCGGGGACCCTGGTCGTGTTCACTCTGGGCTGCAAGGCTGTCCCCCTCCTCGTTCCGGTGTCGTTTCCGGGTCCGCGGGCCCCTCGTGGTACCCCTCGCGGACCGCCCGGCCACCGTCACGCAACTCGTTCGCCACCTGGTTTCTGCCCAACCAGGCCCTTGGATGTAACACGATCCTCCAGCTGTGCCATGCCCGCGGACCGGATCGGCGGATCTCGGTTCGGTGGAGATCACCGCGATCGGGGCTCCACCACGCCTCCGCGGCGCCTCCAACGGGCTGCGGGACGCCCGGGTGCGGGCCCCGCGGGGTTCAGGTCGTGGGCGTACCGGCCCGGAGCCGCCCGACGAACAGCTCCAGAGCGGCGGTCACCGCCCCGTGACGGATTCTGGCACGCCCGCCCGACAGCCGGGGCGAACTGACCAGAGTTCCCTCCGGACCGGCGACCGCCAGGTGTACGGTGCCCACCGACTGCCCGTCCTGCGGGTCCGGCCCGGCCACCCCGGTCGTCGCGATCCCGTACGTGGCCCCCAGCAGCCGGCGCACGCCCTCGGCCATCTGCCCCGCCACCACCGGGTGGACCGGCCCGTACACCGCCAGGAGCCCCTCGTCCACGCCGAGCACCGAGGCCTTCAGCTCGGTGGCGTACGCGGTGACCGAGCCCCGGAAGGTCGCGGACGCCCCGGGGACGTCGACCAGGGCGGCCGCGAGCAGCCCTCCGGTCAGCGACTCGGCGACGGCCAGCGTGCCGCCCCTGGCCCGCAGCGCCTCGTGCGCCCGTACCGCCAGCTCGTGCTCCGTCACCCGGTCTCCCCCGTCGCTCACCGGCCCGCGCGCTCCGCGGCCAGTCCCTCGCGGCGCATGCGCAGCGCCTGTCCGACGTAGTCCAGCGCGGTGCCGATGGTCAGCAGTACCGCCAGGGCCATCAGCACGGCCCGGGCGGTGGCCAGCCAGCCGGTCAGCTCCAGGACGTACATGCCGACCGCGATGCCCTGGGTCAGCGTCTTGATCTTGCCGCCGCGGCTGGCCGGGATGACGCCGTAGCGGATCACCCAGAAGCGCATCAGGGTGATGCCGAGTTCGCGGGCCAGGATCACCGCGGTGACCCACCAGGGCAGGTCTCCGAGCAGCGAGAGGCCGATCAGCGCCGAGCCCATGATCGCCTTGTCGGCGATCGGGTCGGCGATCTTCCCGAAGTCGGTGACCAGGCCCTTGCGCCGGGCCAGCTCGCCGTCGAACAGGTCGGTGATCATCGCGATGGCGAACGACGCCCAGGCGACCGAGCGCCACTTGGGGTCGTGCCCGCCGTCGGCGAACAGCAGCGACACGAAGACCGGCACCAGCAGCAGCCGGAGCATCGTGAGCATGTTGGCGATGTTCCAGACAGCCGGCACCGGCGGCACCGCGGCCGACGGTCTGCCCGGATGGGCCGCGGCCGGGGCGCCGGGCCCCTTGGTCATTCCCCGGCTCCCGGGGCCTGACGGACCCGGACCGGCTCCAGCGCCTCGGCGATCAGGTCGACGCCTTCGCTGGCGACCACCTTGGCCCGGTGGAACTGGCCGATCTGCGGGTCCTCGACGCCGGTGAGGGTGGTCAGGCCGTCGGTCTCGGGGGCCTGGTGGGCGGCCCGGCCCTCGACCACGCCGTCCTCGATGGACTCGATCAGGACCTCGACCTCGGTGCCGATGCGCTGCTCGGCCCGCTGGGCGGTCATCTCCTCGGCCAGCCGGCTGAGCCGGTTCAGGCGGTCGGCGATCACGTCCTCGGACAGCTTGCCGTCGTAGGTCGCGGCCTCGGTGCCGTCCTCGTCGGAGTAGCCGAAGACGCCGATCGCGTCCAGCCCGGCGTGCGTGACGAAGCGCTCCAGCTCGGCGAAGTCCGCCTCGGTCTCGCCGGGGAAGCCGACGATGAAGTTGGACCGGGCGCCGGCCTGCGGGGCCCGGTCGCGGATGGTCTTCAGCAGGTCCAGGAACTGGTCGGTGGAGCCGAAGCGGCGCATCCGGCGCAGCACGGCGGGCGCCGAGTGCTGGAAGGACAGGTCGAAGTAGGGCACCACGTCCGTGGTCCCGGTCATCGCGTCGATCAGGCCGGGGCGCATCTCGGCGGGCTGCAGGTAGGAGACCCGGACCCGCTCGACGCCCTCGATCGCGGAGATCTCGCCGAGCAGCGTCTCCAGCAGCCGGATGTCGCCGAGGTCCTTGCCGTACGAGGTGTTGTTCTCGCTCACCAGGACGACCTCGCGCACGCCCTGCTCGGCCAGCCACTGGGCCTCGTGCAGCACGTCGGAGGGGCGGCGGGAGATGAAGGAGCCGCGGAACGCCGGGATGGCGCAGAAGGAGCACCGCCGGTCGCAGCCGGAGGCGAGCTTGACCGAGGCGACCGGGTTGTCGTCGAGCCGCTTGCGCAGGGTGCGCGGGCCGGAGGCCGGGGCGAGGCCCTCGGGCAGGTCGGTGATCGGCTCGGCCGGGGTCTCGGCGGCGCCGTGGCCGGGCAGCGCGACGGCCTCGGCGGCGGACTGCCGCTCGGCCGGGCTGATCGGCAGCAGCTTGCGGCGGTCGCGCGGGAGGTGCGGGGCGTGGTGGCCGCCGGAGAGGATGGTCTGGAGGCGGTCGGAGATGTCGGAGTAGTCGTCGAAGCCGAGCACGCCGTCGGCCTCGGGCAGGGCGTCGGCGAGCTCCTTGCCGTAGCGCTCGGCCATGCAGCCGACCGCGACGACGGCCTGGGTGCGGCCGTGCCCCTTGAGGTCGTTGGCCTCCAGCAGGGCGTCCACGGAGTCCTTCTTGGCGGCCTCGACGAAGCCGCAGGTGTTGACGACGGCGACGTCCGCTTCGGCGGCGTCGTCGACGAGCAACCAGCCGTCGGCTTCCAGTCGCCCGGCGAGTTCCTCGGAGTCCACCTCGTTGCGGGCGCATCCGAGCGTGACAAGGGCGACAGTACGGCGTTCAGGCATAGGGCCAAGATTAACGCGCGGCCTCCGGTGCCGTTCGCCCCGGAGGCCGCGCGCCTCGGATTACCAGATCTTCGCCAGGCCGCAGGGCCGCTCTCCAGGGCCTCCGCAGGCCTGTGGTCAGCCCGCCTGCGGATCGCCGGGGGTGTACGTGACGTGCACCACCTGGCCGTCCTTGCCGAGGAGGCCGAGATCCTTGCCGTTGACGTACGCGTGCACGGCCCCGCCGTTTCCGAGCACCAGCTTGATCTGCTTGGGGTCGGTGAAGGTCTGGTCCTGGCCGTCGCTGATGTTGTTCTGGAACAGCGACTTCCCGCTGCCGTCCACCGCGGACACCCAGCTGGTGCTGCCCTCGGCGACCAGTTTCACGGTGACCTTGTCGGCCGGGACGGCGGCGATCGCGGCCGCACTCGGCACGGGCGCCGGCGGCTGCACGGTGGGCGAGGGCACGGAGGCGACCGAGCCGGTGCCGGAACCGCTGGGCAGCGGCGCGCTGGCGGAGCCGGTGCCGGTGTGGCCGTCCTTGCCGCTGACCAGGTTGAAGCCGATCAGGACGACCACCACGACGATCGCGGAGACCATGGCCGCCGCCCAGTTCGGCCGGCCGCGGCCGGGCACCTTGATCGGGCCGCTGTCGATCAGCTGGGTCGGCCGCTTGGAGGCGGGCGAGCCGCCGTGCGCGGCGTCGTACCGGGCGATCAGGGCCTCGCCGTCGACGCCGACCTCGCGGGCAATCGCGCGGATGTGCCCGCGGGCGTAGAAGTCGCCGCCGCAGCGGCCGAAGTCGTCCTCCTCGATGGCGTGGACGATCGGCACCCGGACCCGGGTCGCCGTACTCACCTGGTCCACCGTGAGCCCGGCCTCGATCCGGGCGGTGGACAGCACCCGGCCGATGCTCGGGGCATCGGCCGCCTGCACCGCGTCGTCGGTCGGCTCGACGGACGACGGGGCGTTCTCGCGGTCGGGGGACTTGCCGATGGTCACGGGGCACGCCTTTCGAGCGGATGGCCACCTGCTGGGGAACAGTCTAGGGGCGCGGGCGGATCGTTTCTCAAGCGGAACAGGCCCGAATGCGCGCGCCCGCCCCGACGGGTGCCCGGCACCCCGCTGAACGGCCGTCAGCGGGCCCGCGCGGGGAACCCGGGGGGTTCGCTTTCCGGCCTGTGACGCGGCGTACGGGCGTTCGGTTCCCCTTCACGCGCCTACCCTCCTCCGAACGGGTGAACACTCGTCGCAGGCGCGGGTCGTCAGCCGCGCAGGGCGACCAGCACCCCGTCCAGCTCGTCCGGCTTCACCAGGACGTCGCGGGCCTTGGAGCCCTCGCTCGGCCCGACGATCCCGCGCGACTCCATCAGGTCCATCAGCCGCCCCGCCTTGGCGAAGCCGACCCGGAGCTTGCGCTGGAGCATCGAGGTCGAGCCGAACTGGGTGGAGACCACCAGCTCGGCCGCCTGGATCAGCAGGTCCAGGTCGTCGCCGATCTCCTCGTCGATCTCCTTCTTGGCCCCGCCGCCGACCGTCACGTCGTCCCGGTAGACGGCGGTCAGCTGGTCCTTGCAGTGCTGCACCACCGCGGCGATCTCCGCCTCGGTGACGAACGCGCCCTGGAGGCGGATCGGCTTGCCGGCGCCCATCGGCAGGAACAGCGCGTCGCCCTTGCCGATCAGCTTCTCCGCGCCGGGCTGGTCCAGGATGACCCGGGAGTCGGCCATCGCGGAGGTCGCGAAGGCCAGCCGGGACGGCACGTTGGCCTTGATCAGGCCGGTGACCACGTCCACCGAGGGCCGCTGGGTGGCCAGCACCAGGTGGATGCCGGCCGCGCGGGCCAGCTGGGTGATCCGGACCACCGAGTCCTCGACGTCGCGCGGCGCCACCATCATCAGGTCGGCCAGCTCGTCGACGATCACCAGCAGGTACGGGTACGGGGTCAGCTCGCGCTCGCTGCCGAGCGGCGGGGTGACCGTGCCGGCCTTCACCGCCGCGTTGAAGTCGTCCACGTGCCGGAAGCCGAACGCCGCGAGGTCGTCGTAGCGCAGGTCCATCTCGCGGACCACCCACTGGAGGGCCTCGGCGGCCTTCTTCGGGTTGGTGATGATCGGCGTGATCAGGTGCGGGATGCCCTCGTACGCGGTCAGTTCGACCCGCTTGGGGTCGACCAGCACCATCCGGACCTCGTCCGGGGTGGCCCGGGCCAGGATCGAGGTGATCAGGCAGTTGATGCAGGACGACTTGCCCGCGCCGGTCGCGCCGGCCACCAGGATGTGCGGCATCTTGGCGAGGTTGGCCATCACGGTCTGGCCCTCGACGTCCTTGCCCATGCCGACGACCATCGGGTGGGTGTCCTCGGCGGCCGTGCGCGAGCGCAGCAGGTCGCCGAGGTTGACCATCTCGCGGTCCCGGTTGGGGATCTCGATGCCGACCGCGGACTTGCCCGGGATCGGGCTGATGATCCGCACGTCGGCGCTGGCCACCGCGTACGCGATGTTCTTGGCGAGCGCGGTGATCCGCTCCACCTTGACGGCCGGGCCGAGCTCGACCTCGTAGCGGGTCACCGTCGGGCCCCGGGTGAAGCCGGTGACCCTGGCGTCCACCTTGAACTCGGCGAAGGTGCTGCTGAGCTGGGCCACCACCTCGTCGTTGAGGGCGCTGCGGGCCTTGGCCGGGCCGCCGCGCTCCAGCAGGTCGAGCGGGGGCAGCGCGTAGGTGACGTCGCCGGCCAGCTGGAGCTGCTCCATCCGCACCGGGGCCGGGCCGTGCTCCTCGGGCGCGCCCGGGCCCGCGCTGCGGGCGGCCGGGACGGCGGCCTCCTCCGGCGGGGCGGTGCGGTCCTGCACCTGGTGCATCATGTTCGCCACCGCCGAGGAGGCGGGCACGCCGTAGACGAGTGCCCCGTCCAGGTCGGCGGCGGCGCCGGCGGCGAGGTCGCGGGTGGCGTACGGGTCCAGCGGCTCCTTGTCCAGGGACACCCGGACGGCGTCGGGCTGGTCCTCGTCGTCCGCCGGCTTGCGGCGGCGGCGCCGACGGCGGGCGGCCACCTCGTCGCCCGGGTCCTCGCTGCCCACGGTGAACGGCAGCGCGGCGGGGTCCGCGTCCTCGGGCGGTTCGGTGGACAGGTCGCGCTCCGGCGTACGCCCCTCGCGCAGCTCGTCCTCCGGCCCGGGCTCCACCACGCCGAGCCGCACGCCGGCCGACCGCAGCCGCTCGGGAATGCGGTTGACCGGGGTGGCGGTGACCACCAGCAGGCCGAAGAAGGACAGCAGCAGGAGCAGCGGCACGGCCAGCGCCGGCCCGGCGGCGGCCATCATCGGGGTGGACACGGCCCAGCCGATGATCCCGCCGGCCGCCCTTATCCGCGAGGCGCCGCTGCCCATCATGGGCGCGCCACAGCCGATGTGCACCAGGCCGAGGACGCCGACCAGCAGCGCGCTCAGGCCGATCATGATCCGGCCGTTGGCCTCCGGCAGCTCCGGGTGGCGCCAGAGCCGGACCGCGATCCCGGCCAGCAGGAACGGCACCAGCACGTCGAGCCGCCCGAACAGCCCGGACACCACGGCGGTGGCCGCCTCGCCCAGCCAGCCCTGCGGGCTGAACCAGGTGCCGGCGGCGGTCACCAGCGCGAGTGCGAACAGCAGCAGGCCCAGCCCGTCCTTGCGGTGGGCCGGGTGGAGGTTCTTGGCCCCGTCGCCGAAGCCCCGGAAGATCGCGGCGATGCTGTTCGCCACGCCGAGCCAGACGGCCCGGACGGCCCGGAAGAGTATCGGCTTGGGCGGCGGCGGGGACGGCGGGGACGGTTTGGCCGCCGCCTTCTTCGCCGGGGCCGCCTTCTTGGCCGCCGCCTTCTTCGCGGGCGGCTTGCCCGGGGCCTTCGCCGCGGCCTTCTTGGACGGTCCCGGACTCGGGTTGCGTGCCGCGCTTCCGGGCGTACGAGTGGCCATGGGTCAGCAGCCTACCGGGGTGGGCCACCAGTGCACATGTGCCCGAGCCGGGGCTCAGGGACGTGTCGCAGACACACCGTCACGCTGACCCGGCTTCACCCGGCCGCGCCAGAAATTCACCCGCAGGAGTGAACCCCGCCGACCGGTTACGCGGTTCCCGGCCGGAGCGCGTCCAGGGCCCGGCGCAGCCCCGCCAGCTTGCGCTCCAGGTGCGCCGCGGTGGCCGCCACCCCGGCGTCCTCGACGCCGTCCAGCTGCTTACCCAGCGCCTCCGCCTGCTCCTCGACCGCCGCCAGCCGCGCGGACAGCTCGCCCAGCAGCGCCCCGCCCAGGGGAGGCTCGCCGCCGCCCGCCTCCAGTTGCAGCCGCAGCAGCGCGGCCTGCTCCTTCAGCTGGCAGTTCTTCACGTACAGGTCGACGAAGACCGAGACCTTGGCGCGCAGCACCCACGGGTCGAAGGGCTTGGAGATGTAGTCCACGGCCCCGGCCGCGTAGCCGCGGAAGGTGTGGTGCGGGCCGTGGTTGATCGCGGTCAGGAAGATGATCGGGATGTCCCGGGTGCGCTCGCGGCGCTTGATGTGGGCGGCCGTCTCGAAGCCGTCCATCCCGGGCATCTGGACGTCCAGCAGGATCACCGCGAAGTCGTCGGTGAGCAGCGCCTTGAGCGCCTCCTCGCCGGAGACGGCGCGCACCAGCGTCTGGTCCAGCGCGGAGAGGATCGCCTCCAGCGCCAGCAGGTTCTCCGGTCGGTCGTCGACCAGGAGGATCTTCGCCTTCTGCATCAGGGCTCGCCCTCCTGTCGCCTGCCTGCCGCCCGGTGATGGCACTCGCGTCCTGCCCACCGCTACCCCGGTCATGCTAGCCGCACCCCCTCGCCCGGCACATCGCTCCGTCGTGACCCGATCCGGAGCGGCGCGCGGCCAGTGCTCCGGCGCACGCTCAGCAGCGTGTCGCCGTCCGGTCACTGTTCGCAACGATCGGTGACCCTACCGGGTTCCCGGGCCCGACCGCCAGCAAACCGGCCCACCGGACGGCGCGAACCCCGGAGCCCGCCCCGGAGTTCGCGCCCTCCCCTGGCGCTACGCGCGGTCCGCCCGCAGCCACTCGCGCATCACCGCCAGCAGGTGGTCGGTCTCCACCGGCTTGGTGATGTGGTCGGTGGCGCCCGCCTCCAGCGACTTCTCCCGGTCGCCCTTCATCGCCTTCGCGGTCAGCGCGATGATCGGCAGGCCCGCGAACTGGGGCATCCGGCGGATCGCCTCGGTGGTCGCGTAGCCGTCCATCTCCGGCATCATGATGTCCATCAGGACCAGCGCCACGTTCTCGTGCTGCTCCAGCATCTCGATGCCCTCGCGCCCGTTCTCGGCGTACAGGACGGTCAGGCCGTGCTGCTCCAGCACGCTGGTGAGGGCGAACACGTTGCGGACGTCGTCGTCCACGATCAGCACCTGCTGGCCGTCGAAGCGCACGTCGCTGCGGCTGGGGCGGGGCGGGGCGGGCTCCACCGGGCGGGCCCCGGCGGCGGCGTCCAGGGCGGCGCTGCGCCGTCGCTCCACCGCGCCGCGGCGGCGCTCCTCGGCCAGCTCGCGGACCTCCTGGGCCCAGTGGTCGGCCGGGTTCTCGCCGACCGGCACGGGCACCCCGATCGGGGTCACGCCGACGGAGGCGCGCAGCGTCGGGACGCTCGACACGACCGGGCGCTCGACCTGGGTCGCGCCCGGGGCCTCGGTGCGCAGCGGCAGGTAGAGCGTGAACGTGGAGCCCTTGCCCAGCTCGCTCTCGGCGTGGATCTCGCCGCCCAGCAGCCGCGCGATCTCGCGGCTGATCGACAGGCCGAGCCCGGTGCCGCCGTACTTGCGGCTGGTGGTGCCGTCGGCCTGCTTGAACGCCTCGAAGATCTCCCGCAGCTTGTTGCCGGGGATGCCGATGCCGGTGTCGGAGACCGCGAAGGCGATCAGCTCGTCGTCCGGGTCCTTGATCGAGCCGGACTCCAGCAGCCGCTCGCGCACGTGCTGCGGGACCTCCGCGCCGGCCGGGGAGATCGAGAAGTCGACCGCGCCGGCGTCGGTGAACTTGACGGCGTTGGAGATCAGGTTGCGCAGCACCTGCTGGAGCCGCTGCTCGTCGGTGTGCAGGGTGACCGGCAGGGCGGGCGAGACCCGGACGGCGAAGTCCAGGTTCTTGTCCAGCGCGACCGGCTGGAAGGTGGCCTCGACGTAGTCGACCAGCTGGACGAGGGCGATCCGGGCCGGGCGGACGTCCATCTTGCCGGCCTCGACCTTGGAGAGGTCGAGGATGTCGTTGATCAGCTGGAGCAGGTCGGAGCCGGCGCCGTGGATGGTGTCGGCGAACTCGACCTGCTTGGGCGAGAGGTTGCCCTCGTTGTTGTCGGAGAGCAGCTTGGCCAGGATCAGCAGCGAGTTGAGCGGGGTGCGCAGCTCGTGCGACATGTTGGCGAGGAACTCGCTCTTGTACCGGGAGGCCAGGGCGAGCTGCTCGGCGCGCTCCTCCAGGACCTGCCGGGCCTCCTCGATCTCGCTGTTCTTGATCTCGATGTCGCGGTTCTGCTGGGCGAGTTGCTCGGCCTTCTCCTGCAACTCCTCGTTGGTGCGCTCCAGTTCCTCCTGGCGCGCCTCCAACTCGGCGGATCGCATCGAGAGTTCGGCGGTGAGCCGCTGGGACTCCAGCAGCAGGCCCTCGGTCTTGGTGTTGACGCTGATGGTGTTGACGGTGACGCCGATCAGGTCGGCGATCTGGTTGAGGAAGTCCAGCGCGACGGTGGTGAAGGAGCTGAAGGTGGCCAGCTCGATCACGCCCAGCAGCCGGCCCTCGAACAGCACCGGCAGCACCACGATGTGGGCCGGCGAGGCCTCGCCGAGGCCGGAGGCGATCTTGAGGTATCCGGGCGGCGCCTCCTTGAGGATGATCGCCCGCTTCTCCACCGCGGCCTGCCCGATCAGCGACTCGCCGGGCCGGAAGGTGGTCGGCATCGCGCGCCGCTGGTAGCCGTAACTGCCGATCAGCCGCAGGACGGTGTCGTTCTCGTCGTCGTCCTCGGTGATCAGCTCGGCGGTGCGGCCGGCCGGCTGGGCGAGGAAGAAGGCGCCGTGCTGGGCGGAGACCACCGGGGTCAGCTCGGTCATGATCAGCGAGGCGACGGCCTCCAGGTCCCGGCGGCCCTGGAGCAGGCCGGAGATCCGGGCCAGGTTGGTCTTGAGCCAGTCCTGCTCCTGGTTGGTGCGGGTGGTCTCGCGCAGGTTGGCGATCATCTGGTTGATGTTGTCCTTGAGCTCGTCGAGCTCCCCCGCGGCGTCCACGTCGATCCGCAGGCTCAGGTCGCCCCTGGTCACGGCGGTGGCGACCTGGGCGATCGCGCGCACCTGCCGGGTCAGGTTGTTGGCCAGTTCGTTCACCGATTCGGTGAGGTCCTGCCAGGTGCCGTCCACGCCGGGTACCCGGGCCTGGCCGCCGAGCCGCCCGTCGGTGCCCACCTCGCGGGCGACCCGGGTGACCTCGTCGGCGAACGCCGACAGCTGGTCGACCATGGTGTTGATGCTGGTCTTGAGCTGGAGGATCTCGCCGCGCGCGTCGACGTCGATCTTCTGCGAGAGGTCGCCGCGGGCCACCGCCGTGATCACCAGCGCGATGTTGCGGACCTGGCCGGTGAGGTTGTTGGCCATCAGGTTGACGTTGTCGGTCAGGTCCTTCCAGATGCCGGCCACGCCCGGCACGCTCGCCTGACCGCCCAGGGTGCCGTCGGTGCCGACCTCGCGGGCCACCCTGGTCACCTCCACCGCGAAGGAGGAGAGCTGGTCGACCATGGTGTTCAAGGTCCCGGCGAGGGCGGCGACCTCGCCCTGCGCCTCGATGGTGATCTTCTTGGACAGGTCGCCGCGGGCCACCGCGGTGGCGACCTCGGCGATGTTGCGGACCTGCCCGGTCAGGTTGGACGCCATGAAGTTGACGTTGTCGGTCAGGTCCTTCCAGATCCCCGACACCCCGCGCACCCGCGCCTGGCCGCCCAGGATCCCCTCGGTGCCCACCTCGCGGGCGACCCGGGTCACCTCGTCGGCGAACGCCGACAGCTGGTCGACCATGGTGTTGACGGTCGTCACCAGCTCCAGGATCTCGCCCCGGGCGTCGACGGTGATCTTCTTCGACACGTCGCCGCGCGCCACCGCCGTGGTCACCTCGGCGATGTTGCGGACCTGGCTGGTCAGGTTGTTGGCCATCAGGTTGACGCTGTTGG
The DNA here is from genome assembly GCF_042677305.1 of Kitasatospora sp. NPDC127121. NCBI lineage: Bacteria > Bacillati > Actinomycetota > Actinomycetes > Kitasatosporales > Streptomycetaceae > Kitasatospora > Kitasatospora sp. NPDC127121. The sequence continues at coordinate 134,131 of NZ_JBHXTQ010000007.1, forward strand.
TCAGGTCCTTCCACGTCCCGGACACCCCGGGCACGCTCGCCTGACCGCCGAGGATGCCCTCGGTGCCGACGTCCCGGGCCACCCTGGTGACCTCGTCGGCGAAGGCGCCCAGCTGGTCCACCATCGTGTTGATGGTGTTCTTCAGCTCCAGGATCTCCCCGCGCGCGTCCACCTGGATCTTCTGCGACAGGTCGCCCTTGGCGACCGCGGTCGTCACCTGCGCGATGTTGCGCACCTGATCGGTGAGGTTGTTCGCCATGAAGTTGACGTTGTCGGTCAGATCGCGCCACACCCCGGCCGCCCCGGGCACCTGCGCCTGACCGCCGAGCCGCCCCTCGGTGCCCACCTGGCGGGCCACCCTGGTCACCTGTTCGGCGAAGCCGGAGAGCTGGTCGACCATCGTGTTGATGGTGTTCTTCAGCTCCAGCATCTCGCCGCGCGCGTCCACCTCGATCTTCTGCGAGAGGTCCCCGCGCGCCACCGCCGTGGTCACCTGGGCGATGTTGCGCACCTGGCCGGTCAGGTTGTCGGCCATGAAGTTCACCGAGTCGGTCAGGTCCCGCCAGACCCCGGCCACGCCCGGCACCTGCGCCTGGCCGCCGAGCCGGCCCTCGGTGCCCACGTCCCTGGCCACCCCGGTGACCTGGGCGGCGAACCCGTTCAGCTGGTCCACCATCGTGTTGACGGTGTTCTTCAGCTCCAGCATCTCGCCGGCCACCTCGACGGTGACCTTGCGGGACAGGTCGCCCTTGGCCACCGCGGTGGTCACCTGGGCGATGTTGCGCACCTGCGCGGTCAGCCGGCCGGCCATGGTGTTGACCGAATCCGCCAGGTCCTTCCAACTGCCGGACACACTGCGGACCTTGGCCTGGCCGCCCAGCTTGCCCTCGGTGCCCACCTCGCGGGCCACCCGGGTCACCTCGTCGGTGAATTCCGAGAGCTGGTCCACCAGCCCGTTGACGGTCCGGCCGATCTTCAGGTATTCGCCGCGCAGCGGGTGGCTCACCCCGTTGCTGTGCAGCGAGCGCAGCTCCATCTTCTGGTCCAGGTCGCCCTCGGCGATCGAGGAGAGCACCCGGCCCACCTCGGCCATCGGACGGGCCAGATCGTCGATCAGCGCGTTGCAGTTGTCGACGGCCGCCATCCAGGCGCCCTCGCCCGCGCCGGTCTCCAGCCGCTCGTTCAGCCGGCCCTCGCGGCCCACCGCCCGCCGCACCCGGGCCAGTTCGCCGGTCAGGTGCTGATTGCGCTCGGCGACCTCGTTGAACACCGCGGCGATCTCCGCCAGCGGACCGTCCCCCGGAACCGTCAGCCGGCGGCGGAAGTTGCCGTCCCGCATCGCGGTCAGCGCGGCCAACAGCTTCCGCAGTTCGGCCGGCTCCGCCCCCCGGTTGTGGCTCACTCGCCGGCCGGCCGCGTTCCGCGGCGCGGTCCCGGACCGCCCACCGCGCGGAACGGGCGGCGTCGTACCGGTTGCGTCCTTGGTGGCCGAACTCAACGGGCCCCTCCCACATCGTGAACTTTCCCGGTGACCGTCCGTGCCGGTACGGCACGCACCGGGGCACCGGCCCGGTCGGGCTGCGTACCGGCGCCCCACACGGCACACCGGCACCCGCATCGACCGTACTGCTCCGACCGGCCGTCGCGGACCCCCCAGTCTGGCAGCACCGGCGCCGGGTATACGGCCGGTTGCGCCCGGTTGGTAGCCGACCGTCCGAAACAGGTGGGCAGAATCACTCTCAGGTGCCTGTTTCAACGCCCCGTCCCCACGGGGAACCAAGCGGAAAGTAGGGTGGAGCGCTGCACCGGGCCATGACCCGACCCAGCGCCGCCACCCCGGCGGCACGCACCGGGAGTCGGCGCCACGCCCCGGACAGTCAAGGCCAGAGCAGCAGAGGAGAAGTGGCAACGTGGTCACCGCGCGCGCAGCCGCCACCTTCGACCCCGACGGCCGGTCCGCAGCCGCCGCCCGGGGCTTCGTACGGGACGCGCTGCTCGGCTGGGGTCTGCCCGAGGTCGTCGACGACGCCGTCGTCCTGGTCAGCGAACTGGTCACCAACGCCGTCGTCCACGCCGGCACCGCCGCCGAGGTGTGCTGCCTGCGGGAGGAGGGCACCGTCCGGATCGAAGTCACCGACCACCACCCCGAACGCGGCCTGCCCTCCCTCGGCGACGGCCCCGTCACCGCCTCCGACCGCTACGCCGACCCCGACGGCGAGGGCGGCCGCGGCCTGCTGATGTGCTCCGCCCTCGCCGAGCGCTGGGGCGTCGAGTACGCGGCCGGGCGCAAGACCGTCTGGTTCCGGCTCGCCCTGCCCGCCCCCGTGGCCGGCACCCGCTACGCCGTCCCCGCGACCCCCGGCAGCGACCTGCCCAGCGGCCCCGGCCCGGTGCACGTCGCCGTCGTCCAGCTCGACGAGGACGGCCGCGTCCTCGCCTGGAACCCGGACGCCGAGGCGCTGTTCCAGTACCCCGCCACGACCGTCCTCGGCCGCCCCTGGGCCGACCTCGCCGTCTGGCCGCAGTCCGCCGGCCGCGGCCTCGGCCTCGCCGACACCCTGCGGCTGGCCCGCTGGGAGGGCGGCTACGGCGTCCGCCGCGCGGACGGCCACGAGGTCGAGGTGTACGGCGTCCAGGTCCGCGTGCGCGACACCGAGGGCGTCCCCTCCACCCTCTGCCTGCTCGTCCTCGAACCCGACCGCGCGGTGCTCCGCTCCCCCGCCCGCGCCCTGCCCTGCGAGCGTTCCGACCCGACCGGCCCCCGGCTCGACCTGCTGGCCGGCCCGGTCGCCACCGACGACCTCGACACCCTGCTCCAGCGCACCGTCGAACGCGCCCGCGACCTGCTCGACGCCGACGCCGCGTACCTGCTGCTGACCACCGACGACGAGACCGAGTTCGAGGTCCGCGCCGCCACCGGCTTCACCTCCGGGCACCGCCGGCACACCCGCTTCCCGGTCGACACCGGCAGCCGCTACGACTCCGCCCGGCTGCCCTCCGTCCACGAGGACCTCACCTCCCGCCCGACCGGCCTGCCCCTGCTCACCGGCAGCGGCATGCGCTCCCTGGTCACCGTCCCGCTCAAGGTCGAGGGCCGGCTGATCGGCTCGCTCGGCATCGCCACCGCCGCGCCCGGCCGCTACGACAACGAGGACGCCCTGCGGCTGCAGTTCGCCGCCGACCGGGTCGCCCTCGCCATCGAGAGCACCCGGCTGACCGAGCTCGAACGACTCCGCCGGGGCTCGCTGTCCTTCCTCGTCGAGGCCTCCGACCTGCTCGCCGGCACCCTCGAACACGAGCAGACCCTCGCCCTGATGGCCCAGATGGCCGTCCCCACCCTCGCCTCCTGGTGCGCCGTCTACACCAAGGGCGACCACGGCGCCGCGGCCGGCCTCGCCTTCGTCCTGCACGAGGACGAGGACCGGATCGACCCGCTGCGCGACCTGCTCGACAAGACCCCGGCCCCCGACGCCGGCCCGACCCACGGCGTCCGCTTCTGGTCGGCGCCCGCCGAGACCGCCGCCGCCGGCGGCCTCACCGACAGCCCCGAACTCGCCGGACTGCTCGGCGAGACCGTCGTCCTGCCGCTGACCGCCCGCAACCGGGTCATCGGCCTGCTCGCGCTCGGCGTCCCGGCCGGCGTCCGGTTCCGCCAGGAGATCCTCGAACTCGCCGAGGACCTCTCCCGCCGGGCCGCCCTCGCGCTCGACAACTCCCGCCTCTACTCCGAGCGCACCGCCACCAGCCAGGCCCTGCAACGCAGCCTGCTGCCGCCGGACCTGCCCGAGATCCCGGGCGTCGAGGTCGACGTCTACTACCAGGCCGCCGGCGAGGGCAACGAGGTCGGCGGCGACTTCTACGACCTGTTCACCATCCGCGAGGGCACCTACGGCTTCGCCATCGGCGACGTCTGCGGCACCGGCCCCGAGGCCGCCTCGGTCACCGGCCTCGCCCGGCACTCGCTGCGACTGCTCGCCCGCGAGGGCCTGGACGCACCGCAGGTGCTCCGCCGCCTCAACGCGGCCATCCTGGACGAGGGTTCGCGCAGCCGCTTCCTCACCCTGCTCTACGGCGAACTGACGCCCCGCCCGGACGGCAGCATCGAACTGTCCCTGGTCTGCGCCGGCCACCCGCTGCCGCTCCGGCTGAGCACCAACGGCCAGGTCGACCGGGCCGCCACCCCGCAGCCGCTGCTCGGCGTCATGGAGGACCTCGACCTCACCGCCGAGCGCCTGGTGCTCTCCCCCGGTGAGGTCCTGCTGTGCGTCACCGACGGCGTCACCGAACGCCGCGAGGGCAGCCGGATGCTGGGCGACGACGGCCTCGCCGAGGTGCTCACGGGCTGTACCGGCCTGACCGCCGGGGCGGTCGCGATGCGGGTGCAGCGCGCCGTCGAGCGCTTCGCCCCGGAACCGCCGTCCGACGACATGGCCATCCTGACCCTGCGGGTGCCGACCCAGCGCGCCTCGTGAGCCGACACCGCCTCTCGGTCAGCCCCTGGCTCCCCGGTCGGCCCTGAGCGTTCCACAGCTGACATCGTCACAAATTGTTATATTCACAAGGGTACAAGCGAGTACGTCCGGGTACACCGATCTCACCGGGGAATCCCCCGGCGGGGACAGGACCGGCGGCTCTCCCGCCGACCCATCACTTCTGACCGCAGCCCGCGCACGCTCCAGCCGTGCGCCCTCGGCGCGGTCGCGCGCATCCACCTCATCGGACCACACCACTGCGTTGACTGCGCCCTGCGCGCGCCCAAAGTGAAAGGAGCCTCCGGTGAGCAACGAAGCTACCGGGGCAACGAACGCCCGCTCCACCGGAGCCGACGCGGGTAACCTCGGCTACCTCGCACTCGGCCTCACACTGCTCGCCTACGGCCTGCTCTCCACCGGCGTCTTCAGCGGCACCGGGGTCGGGGACGCGGCACACCTCGCCCATCTGGTCGGCGGAGTCACCCTCTTCATCGCGGGCCTGTGGCAGCTCCGCGGCGGCGAGGGCTTCACCGGAACGGCCTTCACCAGCCTCGGCGCCTTCTGGGCGACCTGGTCGACGGCCGGCGGGGCAGGCAAGAACGCCGCCGGCCTGTTCCTCCTGCTCTGGGCCCTGCTCGCCCTCACCCTGACCGCCGCCAGCTGGGGCGCGGGCCTGTTCAGCCGCGCCGTCTACGGCCTGCTCACGCTGTCCCTGCTGCTGAACGCCATCGCCGTCTTCGGCGGCTACAGCGGCCTCGCCAAGTTCGCCGGCTGGGTCGCGGCCGTCTCCGGGCTCACCGCCTGGTACTGGGCCACCTCCGCGCTCAGCAACGGCTCCTGGGGCAGGATCGCCCTGCCGGTCAAATGACCCGCTGCGGCTGATCCGCCGCGGCGTACCGGGGTCGGACCTCCGTGTCGACGGAGGCCCGACCCCGGCGACGTGCCACCAGGGCCTGGGCGGCGTACGCGAGCAGCAGGATCACGACGGCGACGATGCCGTCCGCCCAGAAGTGGTTCGCGGTCACCACGACCACCGCGACGGTCAGCACCGGGTGCAGCACCATCACCCACCGCAACGGACTCCGCGAGACCCGCACCACCGCGACCGCCGCCAGCACGCACCACGCGACGTGCACCGACGGCATCGCCGACAGCTGGTCGGCCACCACCACACCGCCCATCGCGCCCCCGTACACCGACTGCCCGTACTCGGCGGCCACGTCGACGAACCCGTGCTGCGGCAGCATCCGGGGCGGCGCCACCGGGATGAACTGCACCAGCAGACAGACCGCCGTGGTGATCACCACCGTGTTCCGCACCCACGCGTACCGCTCCCGGTGCCGCACGAACACCCAGAGCAGCACCGCCAGCATCACCGCGAAGTGCATCGCCGCGTAGTAGTAGTTCGCGAGCCTCACCAGCACCGGGTACGGCGTGACGGCCGCCTGCCAGGACGCCTCGTCCGGTAGACCGATCGCCGACTCGGTGCGGTGGATCCAGTCCGCCCGGTCCAGCGCGTGGTCTCCGCTCATCACCGAGAGATGGCCCACCAGCTGCCAGAGCGCGAACAGCGCCAGCAGCGTGCCGGCCTCCCGCAGCAGCGCCGACAAGGACGGCTTCCGGACCCTGGCGGCGGCGTACGCCCCGCCGTAGAGAGCGACCGCGGCGCCCCCGGCGGACTGCCAGGTAAGGGTCAGGTTCTGCAACGGATCGCGCCTCTCCGACAAACTCTGGTTCGTGTGTCGGCAGAGGTTAACGCAAAAAGACCCCCTCCCGGACGGGAGGGGGTCTTTTTGGAATAATTGTTCGGCGGCGTCCTACTCTCCCACAGGGTCCCCCCTGCAGTACCATCGGCGCTGTAAGGCTTAGCTTCCGGGTTCGGAATGTAACCGGGCGTTTCCCTCACGCTATGACCACCGAAACACTATGAAACTGTCAACCGCACCAACCCCGTAGCCAAACGGGTTGGGGTCGTTGTTTCAGAACAACACAGTGGACGCGAGCAACTGAGGACAAGCCCTCGGCCTATTAGTACCGGTCAACTCCACCCCTCACAGGGCTTCCATATCCGGCCTATCAACCCAGTCGTCTACTGGGAGCCTTACCCTCTCAAGGAGGTGGGAGTGCTCATCTCGAAGCAGGCTTCCCGCTTAGATGCTTTCAGCGGTTATCCCTCCCGAACGTAGCCAACCAGCCATGCCCTTGGCAGGACAACTGGCACACCAGAGGTTCGTCCGTCCCGGTCCTCTCGTACTAGGGACAGCCCTTCTCAACACTCCTACGCGCACAGCGGATAGGGACCGAACTGTCTCACGACGTTCTAAACCCAGCTCGCGTACCGCTTTAATGGGCGAACAGCCCAACCCTTGGGACCTACTCCAGCCCCAGGATGCGACGAGCCGACATCGAGGTGCCAAACCATCCCGTCGATATGGACTCTTGGGGAAGATCAGCCTGTTATCCCCGGGGTACCTTTTATCCGTTGAGCGACGGCGCTTCCACAAGCCACCGCCGGATCACTAGTCCCTACTTTCGTACCTGCTCGACCCGTCAGTCTCACAGTCAAGCTCCCTTGTGCACTTACACTCAACACCTGATTGCCAACCAGGCTGAGGGAACCTTTGGGCGCCTCCGTTACTCTTTAGGAGGCAACCGCCCCAGTTAAACTACCCACCAGACACTGTCCCTGATCCGGATCACGGACCCAGGTTAGACATCCAGCACGACCAGAGTGGTATTTCAACGACGACTCCACAACAACTGGCGTTGCTGCTTCAAAGTCTCCCACCTATCCTACACAAGCCGAACCGAACACCAATATCAAGCTATAGTAAAGGTCCCGGGGTCTTTCCGTCCTGCTGCGCGAAACGAGCATCTTTACTCGTAATGCAATTTCACCGGGCCTATGGTTGAGACAGTCGAGAAGTCGTTACGCCATTCGTGCAGGTCGGAACTTACCCGACAAGGAATTTCGCTACCTTAGGATGGTTATAGTTACCACCGCCGTTTACTGGCGCTTAAGTTCTCAGCTTCGCC
>NZ_JBHXTQ010000008.1:0-60417 GCF_042677305.1 Kitasatospora sp. NPDC127121
CCGAGCCGCCCCCGGGGTTGTCCGGCGGGGGGCCCGAGCTACGGGGCGGGGGGGGGGATCCGAGACCGCGGGGGGGGGCTGTCGATCGACTGCCCGCCCCGGCGTTCGTCCAGCGTGTGCGCGCCCCGGCGGGCGTGCGGTGCGCGGCTCAGAAGCCGCCGGTCTGCTCGTCCCGTCGACGCTGCCAGCGCTGTTCCACCCGGTCCATCATCCCGGCCTTGCGGCGGGGCGCGGCGGCCGGCCGGGGGCCGGAGCCCTGGCCGGCGGGGCCGCGGCGCCAGCCGGTCACGGCGAACACCGCGCACCCGAGCATCACCAGGAAGCCCACGACGCTGACCCAGATCTGGTCGGGGACGACCATGCCGCCCATCAGCAGGCCGATGCCCACCACGAAGCCGGCAACGGCCAGGTACACCCGCCGGCGGGTGTAGGTGCGCAGCCCGGTTCCCTCAAGCGCCGTCGCGAATTTGGGATCTTCGGCATACAGCGCTCGCTCCATCTGGTCGAGCAGTCGCTGCTCGTGCTCCGAGAGCGGCACGGAGTCCTCCTACTCGTCGGTCGCGGGTGCGACCGGTCCGCCACCCCGGTCGGGGAGGCAAAGTCCAATCAGCCTTCGGGGCACACGGTCGGACGCCTGTGCGGGGGGACCCGGCCCGTGTCGTCCATATGCCCCACGCATCCGGCTGTCATGCTTTCCGGCTTTACCCAGATCATACGGTCCGTGAGCCCGTTACGGAGTGGTCTGCGCCGCGTGGGACGGGCCACTTCGACCGGGCACGGCCGCACCCGGCTCAACGCCACGAGACGCGGACAAGTGCCCGAACGGGTGGAATCGGTCCGGACCTGGGCAGGTTCGGGACCACCCGGACGAGGCCGGGGGGCGTCCGGAAGGCGAACCGCCGCCGCACGGCGTGCGAACCGTACGGCGGTGGGCGGTCCCGCGGCCGCTCAGGCCAGGGTGGCCAGCAGGTGCAGCTGGGTCGCCACGGCGTGGAACGCGGGCTGCTCGGCGGCGGCCTCCTCCAGCTTCAGCAGCGCCTCCATCGCGCCCGGCTCGGCGTCCACCAGCACCCCGGGCACCAGGTCGGCGAAGACCCGGACGCCGTGCACCGACTCCACCCGCAGGCCCGCGCCCTCGGCCAGCCGGCCCAGCTCCTCGCCGGTGAAGCGGCGCGGCATCGGGTCCTGCTCGCCCCAGCGGCCGTCGGTCGCGGACAGCACCGTCCGGGCCTCGGTGAAGTGGCCGGCCAGCGCCCGGGCCAGCACGGCGCCGTTGCGGTTGGCGGCCAGCAGGCTGACCAGGCCGCCCCGGCGCAGGGTGCCGGCCAGGCTGCCGAGCGCCTCCGCCGGGTCGTCCACGACCTCCAGCACACCGTGGCAGAGCACCGCGTCCACGGAGCCGGGGGCGACCAGCTCGGGCAGCGTCTGGGTGTCGCCCTGGACGGCCCGGACCAGCTCCGTCACCCCGGCCTCGGCTGCCCGGCGCTCCAGCGCGAACAGCGCGTCCGGGCTGGGGTCGACCACGGTGACCCGGTGGCCGAGCTTGGCCACCGGCACGGCGAAGTTGCCGGTGCCGCCGCCGGTGTCGACCACGTCGAGCACCGGCTGGTCCAGCTCGGCCGCCCGCTTCTCCAGGGCGGCCCGCACCACCTCCCACACCACGGCGGTACGCAGGGCACTGCGGGGACGCGTCGGGTACAAGGCGGGGCTCCTCGGCACATGCAGATCGATCAGGATGCCTCCACCTTAGACCGGGCGGGTGGCCGGGCCCGTCACCCCCGGCGGGTCGTCGCCGTCCAGCGGAAGCCGCAGGGCCGGCGGGGCCGGGCGCAGGCCGAGCAGGCGCTCCACCAGGCGCAGGAACAGGGCGGAGTTGCGGACCAGGTCGTCGGCGTCACGGGCCGAGGCGGCGCCCCTGATCCCGGCCTCGGCGGCCGCCCGGCGGCGGGCGCCGGCGGCGTAGTAGAGCGCCCACTCGGCCAGCTCGGGGGCCATCTCGGGCAGCACCTCCCAGGCACTGCGGATGGCCTTGCGCCGGCGCGGGCTCTTCTCCGGCCGCCCGCGCACCGCGAGCACGGCCGCCACCGTGCGCAGCGCGGCCAGGTGCGCGGTGGCGTACCGCTCCAGCGGGTCCTCCAGGAGGCGGGCCCGGGCGAGCGTGCGGTGGGCGTCGGCAAGCAGGTCGAGGGCGGCCGGCGGCGCGGCGGCCCGGCGCAGCACGGGGTGGACGTCCCCGCCACCCGGGCGCCCGCCCGGGGAGGACGGCAGGGCGGTGGAGTGGAGGCGGGCGGTGACGGGCTCAGGACGGCTGATGGTCATGGTCTCCCCCGTTCCGAGGCAGCGCGCGGACCGGGCGGTCCGTGCCCCTCCATCGTGAACGGGACCACTGACAACGCGGCCCGGAACGGGTGAGCGGCGGCGGGCACGGGCCTGTCCCCCCAGGTCCTGTGCCGCCGCCGTACGCCGCCGCTCCGCCGTTCCCCACAGGCGGCGGTGGCCAGCTCCCCCTTCCGGTGGCCGGTCTCCCCCCGGCCCGCTCCGCCGCCCCGTGTCGGCGGTGCAGGGCCCGTGACCGGCTCCAGTGGCGGATCTCCGCCGCCGCCCCGCCGACCCCTCATCTGCCGGCTGGGCGGACGGATCCGCCGTCCGGGGCGGGGCGCCCGACGCGCCGCCGTCCCGGTGCCACCACTCTCCCGTCCCGGCAGGTCGGCGGGCCATCCGCTGACGTACTCAACCCCGGATCTGAGTACGCGTACTCAGATCCGTCGGCCCCGGGCCCTGGCGTGGCCGGAACCGGCGGGCCGACCCGGCACGTCCCGGTACGGTACGGCCGTGGGCGGGGCGGCCCCGCCACCGCCACGAGAAGGAGGGGGAAAGCGATGAGGAGGGGGAAGCCATGACGATCGTGCCGCTGATCTTCACCAGCGGACTCGCCAGCGGCATCAACGCCTACGCGGTGGTGCTGCTGCTCGGACTGCTGGGCCGCTTCGGCGGCGCGGACTCGGTGCCGCCCGCGCTGGAGCGCACCGACGTGCTGGCCGCGGCCGCCGTGCTGTTCCTGCTGGAGGCGGTGGCCGACAAGATCCCGTTCGTCGACAGCCTCTGGGACTCCGTGCACACCGTGATCCGGCCGATCGCGGGCGCCACCGTCGGCGCGCTGATCGCGAGCACCGACCCGGGCTCGCTCGGCGAGGTCGCGGCGGGCGCCATGGGCGGCACCACGGCGCTGGTCAGCCACCTGGTCAAGGCCTCGCTGCGGATGGCGGTCAACACCTCGCCCGAGCCGGCCAGCAACATCGCGGTCAGCATGGCGGAGGACGTGTCGGTGGCCGGGCTGGTCTCCCTGGCGATCTTCCACCCCTGGCTGGCCGCCTCGATCGCCGCCGTCCTGCTCGCCGTCGGCCTGCTGCTGGTCTGGTTCGCGGTCAACCGGATCCGCGCCTTCCGGGCCCGCCGCCGCGAACGCCGCGCCGCCCGCGACGCCCGGTCCGCCGCCCGCGAACAGGAGGCGGACCGGCCGTACGTCCCACGGCGCTGAGGACGGCGCCCGCCGGGCCCGGCCCGGCCCAGGTCACGGCCCAGGTCACGGCCCAGGGCGTGTCTGACAATTCGCGTCGGATCAGCGCGCGGCGTTGGGCGCCCGGCTGGGCGTGCCGGCGAAGCGTCCTCGTACTGGGCCGTACTTGGACGTTTCGCCGGTGCGTCCAGGCGGGATGCCCGGCGTCGCGCGCCCGGCGGGAATTGTCAGACACGCCCTAGGATCAGGTGCCATGGCACGGATCGTCATCATCGGCGCAGGAATGAGCGGGCTCGCGGCGGCCTCCAGGCTGGCCACCCTCGGACACCGGGTGACGGTCTGCGAGGCCGGCGGCACGTACGGGGGCATGGTCGGCCGGTACGAGCGCGACGGCTTCGCCTTCGACACCGGCCCCGGCCTGCTGACCCTCCCGGCCGTCTACCGCGACCTCGCGCTGAAGACCGGCAAGGAGCCGCTGGAACAGCTCGTCGACCTCGCCCCGGTGGACCCGGAGAGCCGGCACCTGTTCCCGGACGGCACCGCCGTCAGCCTGCCCAACGCCTCCCGCGGCGGCGTCAGCCAGGCCCTGGACGCCGCCTTCGGCGCCGGCTCGGGCGCCCGCTGGAGCGCGGTCATGAACCACGGCCGGACGGTCTGGGAGGCCACCCGCCGCCCGCTCCTGGAGGAGCCGCTCCCGGCCGACCGGTCGCCGCTGCACACCGACCCCTACCCCGTCCCGCCCCGGCGCGGCCTGCTCGCCCGGCTCGGCCGGCCCCGCCCGTGGACCCTCGCCGACGTCGCCGCCCGCGAACTCGGCGGCCACCCCGGCCTCACCGCGCTGCTGGCGGAGCACGCCCTGCGCTTCGGCCTGCCCCCCGGCTCCGCCCCCGCCGGGGCCACCGTGCTGCCGTACATGGAGCAGTCCTTCGGCGTCTGGTACGTCCGGGGCGGCCTGCGGGCCCTGGCGGACGCGGTGCACCGGCGCTGCGAGCTGCGCAAGGTGGAGTTCCGCTTCGACACCCCGGTCACCGAGGTGCTGGTCGAGGACGGCCGGGCCTGCGGCGTCGACACCCCGGGCGGCCGGATCGACGCGGACCTGGTGGTCTCCTCGATGGACGCCAGGACCCTGTTCCGTGACGGTCTCGCCCGGTGGCCGGAGCTCGGACCCGGCCACGGGGAGCCGTCCGAGGTGCCCGGCCGGTTCAGCGTGCTGCTCGCGCTGCGCGGCGCCCGGCCGGCCGGCACCCCGCACCGGACGGTGGTGCACGCCGCCGACCCGGCGGCCGAGCGGGACGCCCTGACCCTCTCGGCCCCGCCCTGCGAACGCCCCACCCTCCAGGTGCTGCGCCCGGACGATCCCTCGCTGCGCCCCGACGACGCGCACGAGAGCGTGGTGCTGACCGCGACCGTCCCCGCCCAGGGCGACGTCGACTGGACGGCGCCCGGGGTCGCCGAGCACTACGCGGACCAGCTGCTGGCGCACGCCGACGCCGCCGGCCTGGGCCTGCGCGAACGGGTGCTGTGGCGGGTCGTGCGCACCCCGGACGACACCCGCCGGGAGACCGGCGCCCTCGGCGGGTCGGTCCCCCGCCCCGCGCTCGCCGGAGACGGCGGCGGATGGCTCCAGCCCGCCAACGAGTCGCCCGTCCCCGGCCTCTACCTGATCGGCGGAGCGGCCCACCCCGGCGGCGGACTGGCCCGGACCGGCATGTCCGCCTGCATCGCCGCCAACCTGATCGGCCCGGCTTAGGTCCGGCCGGACAGGGCCTAGCGGCCCTGGCGCCGGAACTCAGCCCTGGGGCCAGGTGTTCTGCTGCTGGTAGCCGTACGTGTGGTCGTAGGACTGCTGCTGCGGGATGCCCTGGGGGTGCTGGCCCGGCTGCTGGCCGGGGTGCTGCTCCAGGTGTTGCTCGGGGTGCTGCTGCGGGGTCTGCCACTGCTGCTGGGGGTGCTGCTCCCAGCCGGGCTGCTGCTGCGGGTAGGACTGGTACTGGTCCTGCTGCGGGTAGCCGTTGTACGGGTCGGGCTGCTGGGGGTAGGCCCCGTAGCCCTGGTCGTAGGCGAAGGCGGGCTGCTGCTGGCTCTGCCACTGCTGCTGCTCGTAGGCCGGCTGCGGCTGGGCGGCGTTGTCGTAGCCGGACTGGTAGGCCTCGGCGTAGGGGTCGTGCGGCGCCTGCTGCTGCTCGTAGTAGGCGGGCGCGTAGACGCCGTCCTGGGCGAGTTCCTGCATCTCGAAGGCGGCGGTCTGCTCGACCTCGGGGACGTCCTCGGCAACCGGGGCAAGGACGGGGGCGGCGACCGGGGCCTCCTCGACGGCGCTGACCTCGCCGATCCGCTTCTCGGTGGCCTCGACCGCGGCCACGGCGGCCGCGCCGCCGGTGAGGGCGCCGAGCAGGGGCACCTTGGCGAGCGGGCCGGGCAGCGAGCCGTCGGCCTTGCGCAGCGACCAGCCGGCCCGGTAGCCGCGCTTGACGGAGAGGGTGACGAAGGTCTGGCCGGCCGCGAAGAGGGCGGCGCCGGCGCCGATCACCGGGACGGAGCCGAGCACCATGCCGGCGGCCACTCCGAGGAAGCCGACCAGGGCGAGGGCCCGCCAGTGCAGCGGGGCCCGGTTCTGCAGCAGGACCTCGGCGACCAGCCAGAGCGCCACCACCGCCAACGCGACGTACAGCAGCAGGTATCCGATGCCCATCCGCCCGCTACCTCCAGTCGCGTGCCCGCGCTCGCCGCGCGTGTGCGGCGACTGTACCGGTTCAACGGCCGGGGTACCGCATCGCGTTCCCGCCGGTCGCGGCCGGGGCGCACACGACCGAGCCCGTCACCGTCGGGGCGGTGACGGGCCGGTGAACGTCCGGGCTCGCGGGCCCCGGTCTGCCCGGGGCAGGGCCCCGACGGGGCGCCGGGCGGGGCCTACGCGTGGCGCTGGTGCAGGCCGAGGTTCTGGTAGATCTCCAGCGTCGCCGTGGAGTGGTTGAGCGTGATGAAGTGCAGGCCCGGCGCGCCCTCGGCGAGGAGGCGTTCGGCCATCGCGGTGGCGTGTTCCATGCCGATCGCGCGCAGCGCCGCCGGGTCGTCGACGGCGGCCCGCAGCCGGGCCTCCAGGTCGGCGGGGAAGGCGGAGCCGCTCAGCTGGGGGAAGCGTTCCAGCTGCTTGGCGTTGGTGACCGGCATGATCTCCGGGATGATCGGCGTCTCGCAGCCGGCGGCGGTGACCCGGTCGCGCAGCCGCAGGTAGTCGTCGACCTCGAAGAACATCTGGGTGATCGCGTAGTCGGCGCCCGCCCGGACCTTGCCGACGAAGTGCCGGATGTCCTCGTCCCAGTCGGTGGAGCGCGGGTGCATGTTCGGCGAGGCGGCGACGCCGACGCAGAAGTCGCCGATGCCCTTGATCAGCTCGACCAGCTCGTACGCGTACGTGACGCCGTCGGGGTGCTTGACCCATTCGCCCATCGGGTCGCCGGGCGGGTCCCCCCGGACGGCGAGGACGTTGCGCACGCCCTGGTCGGCGTACTGGCCGATGATGTTGCGCAGCTCGGCGATCGAGTGGTCGACGGCGGTCAGGTGGGCGACCGGGGTCAGCGTGGTCTCGGTGGCGATCCGGCCGACGATGTTGACGGTGCGCTCGCGCGAGGAGCCGCCCGCGCCGTACGTCATGCAGACGAAGTTGGGGTCCAGCGGTTCGAGCCGGCGGATGGCGTCCCAGAGTCTCTGCTCGCCGACCTCGGTGCGCGGGGGCATGAACTCGAAGGAGAAGGACCGCTTTCCGGCTGCCAGGAGTTCGCGGACCGTCAGTGCGCGGTCCGGTCTGGTGGAAGCGATGCCGAGTGCCATGCTGGCAGGTTATCGGGCGTTCGAAGGGGCCGGACAACTCGGTACCACGGATTGAGACAAGCGGTGGACGATACTCCGTCCGTGGTCCGACGAATTCCGACCGGCGCTCGAAGCCCGCGCCCGCCGGCCCGCACGCCGGCTCGCACATCCGTTCCCAGTCGCCCCGCTACGCTTGCTGCACCCCAGCGAACCAGCGGAGCCTCATCGTGACCTCGTCCAGCAACCGGCCGGCCAACCCCATAGACGTGGAGGACGTCCGCGCGCGCGTCAACGCCGCCCTCGCCGCGTTCATGGACGGCCAGTCCGCCCTGTTGGACAAGATCTCCCCGCAGCTCGTGCCCGCCGCCGACGCCCTGCGCGACTTCCTGCTGGACGGCGGCAAGCGGCTGCGCCCGGCCTTCTGCTACTGGGGCTGGCGCGGCGCCGGCGGCCCGGCCGGCGGCGAGGGTATCGCGAACGCGGCGGCCGCGCTGGAACTGCTCCAGGCGAGCGCCCTGGTGCACGACGACCTGATGGACCGCAGCGACACCCGCCGCGGCCTGCCCTCGATCCACCGCCGCTTCGAGGCGCTGCACCGGGCGAACGGCTGGCGCGGCGACCGCGAGCAGTACGGCGCCTCGGCGGCGGTGCTGCTCGGCGACCTGCTGCTGATCTGGTGCGACGAGCTGTTCCTGCGCTCGGGCCTGGAGCCGGCCGCCGTGCTGGCCGCCAAGCCGGTGTTCGACCTGATGCGCACCGAGGTCATGGTCGGCCAGTACCTGGACGTCCTGGAGCCGGTGGCCGGCGACTCCGCCGACGAGGGCGCGCTCGACCGGGCGCAGACGGTGCTGCACTACAAGTCGGCGAAGTACACGATCGAGCGCCCCCTCCAGGTCGGCGCGCTGCTGGCCGGGGCCGGCCCGGAGCTGGTGGCGGCGCTGGGGGCGTTCGGGCTGCCGCTGGGCGAGGCCTTCCAGCTGCGGGACGACCTGCTCGGCGTCTTCGGCGATCCGGCGGTCACCGGCAAGCCGGCCGGGGACGACCTGCGCGAGGGCAAGCGCACCCTGCTGGTGGCGCACGCGATGCGGGGCCTGCCGGCCGCCGACGCCCGGCACCTGGACGAGCGGCTCGGCGCGCCAAACCTGGTGCCCGAGGAGGTCGCCGGGCTGCGCGACCTGGTGGCCCGCAGCGGCGCGCCCGAGCGGGTGGAGCGCCGGATCGACGAGCTGATGCGGCAGTCCCTGGCCGCGCTGGAGGCGGCGCCGCTGGCCGACGAGCAGGCCCGCACGGTGCTGCTGGCCCTGGCCGAGGCCGCCACCGTCCGCAAGTACTGAGATCCGCACGCAAGAGGATCCGCAGGTACGGAGAACGGTGACGGCCCCCGGGGCCGTCAGGCCGAGCGCACCCGCCGGGCGAGCTCGGCGGCGGCGGCCTGCGGGTCGTCCGCGGCCGTGATGGCGCGGACCACGACGATCCGGCGGGCGCCGGCGGCCAGCACCTCGTCGAGGTTGCCGAGGTCGATGCCGCCGATGGCGAACCACGGCCGGTCGGTGCTCTGCTTCGCCGCGTACGAGACCAGGCCCAGGCCCGGCGCCGGGCGGCCCGGCTTGGTCGGGGTCGGCCAGACCGGGCCGGTGCAGAAGTAGTCCACGCCGGGCTCGGCGACCGCCGCGTCCACCTCGGACTCGGCGTGGCAGGACCGGCCGATCAGCACCTCGTCGCCGAGGATCGCCCGGGCGGCCGGCACCGGCAGGTCGTCCTGCCCGAGGTGCAGCACGTCCGGCCGGGCCGCGTGCGCGACGTCGGCGCGGTCGTTGACGGCCAGCAGCTTGCCGTGGCGGCGGCAGGCGTCCGCGAAGACCTCCAGGGCCTCCAGTTCCTGCTTGGCCTCCAGGCCCTTGTCCCGGAGCTGGACGATGTCCACCCCGCCCGCCAGCGCCGCGTCCAGGAACTGGGCGAGGTCGCCCTGCTCCCGGCGGGCGTCGGTGCACAGGTACAGCCGGGCGTCGGCCAGCCGCCGGCGCGGCGTGTCCGCCGCCATCAGATCAGCATCGCCTGGGCGCGCCGCTTGACCTCGGTGCCGCGGTTCTCCTGCAGCGCCTGGATCGGGCTGCCGGGCAGCGACGGGTCCTCGGTGAAGAGCCACTCCAGGATCTCCACGTCGTTGTAACCGCAGTCGCGCAGCACGGTCAGGGTGCCGGACAGGTGCTTGACCAGCCCCTGGCCGTCGATGAACGCCGCAGGGACCTGCAGCGACTTGTTGGGGCCCCGCCGGACGGCGATCAGCCCGCCGGTGCGGACCAGGTCGCGCACCTCGGTGACGCGCACCCCCCACTGCTCCGAGATGTCGGGCAGGTACATCCACTCGGAAACCAGGGCTTCAATCTTGCTTTCAATCTCACTCACGCCACCAGACTGCCACCTCCACAGCCCCCCGCGCACCAGCCGCTACCCCGCGACCGCCGACTTCAGCGGCACCGAGGGGTCCGCCGCGCGGGCCCGGTCCAGCGCGGTGCCGCGCTCGATCAGCCGGCGGCCCTGGGTCAGATCGCGCGGCCGGTCGACGGCCAGCAGCGCGCTCGGCACCCCGTCGCGCAGCCAGAGCACCGTCCAGGAGGCGTCCTGCGGGCCGCCCCGCCACAGCAGTTCGTCGCCCTCGGCGTGCCGCCCGGCGTACTGGACCATCCGGCCGAACTGCTCCGACCAGAAGTACGGCACCGGGTCGTACGGCGGCGCGTCCGCGCCGAGGACGGCGGCCGCCGCGGCCTCGCCGGACTGCAACGCGTGGTCCCAGTGCTGGACGGCCAGCCGGGCGCCGGAGCGGGCGGACGGGTAGCTGACGCAGTCCCCGGCCGCGAAGACGCCGGGCAGGCCGGTGCGCAGCCGCCCGTCCACCAGGACGGCGCCGGTGCCGTCCAGCTCGACACCGGAACCGGCCAGCCAGCCCGTCGCGGGCCGGGCGCCGACGCCGACCACGACCTCGTCGGCGGGCAGGTGCGAGCCGTCCGCGAGCAGCACCGCGCCCTCCTCGACGGCGGCCACGCCGACCCCGCAGCGCAGGTCGACACCGGCCTCGGCGTACCAGGCGGCCATCGCCGAACCGACCTCGGCCGGCAGCGCGCCGGGGACGGGCGCCGGGCCCGCCTCGACCACCGTCACCTCGCAGCCGGCCGCGCGGGCGGCAGTGGACACCTCGGCGCCGATCCAGCCCGCGCCGACCAGCACCAGCCGCAGGCCGGGCCGCAGCAGGGCGCGCAGCGCCAGCGCGTCGTCCAGGGTGTGCAGCAGGTGCGCGCGCTCGGCACCGGGCAGGGCGCGCGGGGTGGCGCCGGTGGCGATCACCAGGGCGTCGTACGGGAGGTCGCCGGCGTCGGTGTGCAGCACGCCGGGGGTGAGGCCGGTGGCGCGGCGGCCGGTGAGCAGCTCGATGCCCAGGTGCGGGTAGTCGATGTCCAGGGTGGTGGCGTCGGCCTTGCCGAGCAGCACGTCCTTGGAGAGCGGCGGCCGGTCGTACGGCGCGTGCGGCTCCTCCCCGACCAGCGTGATCCGCCCCCGCCAGCCGCCCTGCCGCAGCTTCAGGGCGCACTGCGCCCCGGCCAGCCCGGCCCCGACGACGACCACCTGATCCGTTGCGTTCAGCTCTGCCACGCCCGTCACTGTACTCAGCGCCCTGCCGGGGCCACCGGCCCGTCCACCCCGCGTACGGGCCTTCGGCCGGGCCCGCCCCCGGCGTTATGGTGGGGGCACCATCACGGGAGCCCGGCGTACCGGGCTGAGAGGCGGGCTGGCACGGCCCGCGACCGTCCGAACCTGATCCGGGTCATTCCGGCGAAGGGAGAAGAGCAGCCTTGTCACGCTTGCCCGAGGAAACCCACGCCGACGTGCTGGTGATCGGTGGGGGCATCATCGGCCTCGCCGTCGCCTGGCGCGCCGCGCAGCGCGGGTTGCGGAACATCGTCGTGGTCGACCCCTCCCCCGGCGGCGGGGCGGCCGGGGTCGCGGCCGGGATGCTCGCCCCGGTCACCGAGCTGCAGTACGGGGAGGAGCCGCTGCTGCGCCTCGGCATGGCCTCCAACCAGCGGTACGGGGACTTCGCCGCCGAGCTCACCGAGGCGAGCGGCGGCCTGGACACCGGGTACCGCCGGTGCGGCACGATCGCCGTCGCGCTGGACTCCGACGACCGCGAGGAACTGCGCGAGCTGCACGCCTTCCACCAGCGGCTCGGCCTGGACTCGGCCTGGCTGACCGGCCGGGAGGCCCGCAGGCTGGAGCCGATGCTCGCCCCCGGCGTGCGCGGCGGCCTGCACGTCGCGGACGACCACCAGGTGGATCCCCGCCGGCTGCTGACCGCCCTGGTGGCCGCCTGCGAGCTCGCCGGGGTCGTGGTCCACCGTGCCGAGGCCGTCGGGCTGCTGGTCGAGGGCGACCGCGCGGTCGGCGCCCGGCTCGGCACCGGCGAGACCCGGAGGGCCGACCAGGTGGTGCTCGCGGCCGGCCCGCACAGCCACCGGCTGCCCGGACTGCCGGAGGGCGTGCTGCCGGCCGTCCGCCCGGTGAAGGGGCAGATCCTGCGGCTGCGGATCCCCGAGACGTACCGGCCGTTCCTGTCCCGCAACGTCCGCGCGGTGGTGCGCGGACAGCACCTGTACCTGGTGCCCCGGGAGAACGGCGAGCTGGTGATCGGCGCGACCACCGAGGAGCAGGGCTACGACACCACCGTCACCGCCGGCGGGGTGTACGAACTGCTGCGCGACGCCCACGAGTTGGTGCCGGGCATCACCGAACTCCCGCTGCTGGAGACCTCGGCCGGGCTGCGGCCCGGCTCGCCGGACAACGCCCCGCTGCTGGGCCCGACCGCGCTGCCAGGGCTGGTCGCCGCCACCGGCCACTACCGCAACGGCGTGCTGCTCACCCCGGTGACCGCCGACCTGCTCGCCGAGTACCTGGCGACCGGCGAACTCCCCGAGCTCGCACAGCCGTTCACACCCACCCGGTTCTCCCCCGACCGCTCCACCACGAAGGCCTCCGCATGACCGAGATCGCACCACCCCAGACCACGCCGGCCCAGACCACGCCGGCCCGGACCGCACCGGCCGAGATCGCGCTGACCGTCAACGGCGAGCCCCGCCGGGTGTCCACCACGACCACCCTCGCAGAGGTCGTGGCCACCCTCAGCGCCGCCCACAGCGGCGTCGCCGCCGCCCTCAACGAGGCCGTGGTGCCGCGCAGTTCGTGGCCGGCCACGGAACTGTCGGCGGGCGACCGGATCGAGATCCTCACCGCCGTCCAGGGAGGCTGACATGGCCGACGACCTGCTGACCATCGCCGGGGCGTCCTTCGGCTCCCGGCTGATCATGGGCACCGGCGGCGCACCCAGCCTGGAGATCCTCGAACGGGCACTGCTGGCCTCCGGCACCGAGCTGACCACCGTGGCGATGCGCCGGGTCGACGCCGGCACCCAGGGCTCCGTCCTGGACGTGCTGACCCGCAACGGCATCCGGGTGCTGCCCAACACGGCGGGCTGCTTCACCGCCGGGGAGGCCGTGCTGACCGCCCGGCTGGCCCGCGAGGCGCTCGGCACCGACTGGGTGAAGCTGGAGGTGATCGCCGACGAGCGGACCCTCCTGCCGGACCCGATCGAGCTGCTGGACGCCGCCGAGACCCTGGTCGACGACGGCTTCACGGTGCTGCCGTACACCAACGACGACCCGGTGCTGGCGCGCAAGCTGGAGGACGTCGGCTGCGCGGCGATCATGCCGCTGGGCTCGCCGATCGGCTCCGGCCTGGGCATCCGCAACCCGCACAACTTCCAGCTGATCGTGGAGGGCGCGGGCGTCCCGGTGATCCTGGACGCGGGCGCCGGCACCGCCTCGGACGTCGCGCTGGCGATGGAGCTGGGCTGCGCGGCGGTGATGCTCGCCTCCGCGGTGACCAGGGCGCAGGACCCGGTGCTGATGGCCGAGGCGATGCGGCACGCCGCCGAGGCGGGCCGGTTCGCCCACCGGGCCGGCCGCATCCCGCGCCGGTTCCACGCCGAGGCCTCCTCGGCGATGGCCGGCCGGGCGGAGCTGGACACCCGCGAGCACCCGGCGTTCTGACACCGGGACGCCCGGCACCCGCCCGCGTGTGCCGTGTCACAAACCGGGCACAGCCGGGCCCGGAGGCGATGTCCTCCGGGCCCCGCTGCCGCCTGCGGCCCTAGACTCTCCGGGTGGACATGGCACTGCACGACCCCCTGATCGGTACCCTGCTCGACGGCCGGTACCGGGTCGAGCAGCGCATCGCGACCGGCGGGATGTCCACCGTCTACAAGAGCACCGACACCCGGCTGGACCGGGTCGTCGCCCTCAAGGTGATGCACCCCGCGCTGGCCGGGGACGACGGCTTCACCGCCCGGTTCATCCGCGAGGCCAAGGCCGTCGCCCGGCTCTCCCACCCGAACGTGGTGAACGTCTTCGACCAGGGCGCGGACGGCGCGAACGTCTTCCTCGCCATGGAGTACGTGCCCGGCCGCACCCTGCGGGACCTGCTGCGCGACCGCGGCGCACTGTCCGTACGGGCCGCGCTGGACGTGCTGGAGCCGGTGCTGGCCGCCCTCGGCGCCGCCCACCGGGCCGGGCTGGTGCACCGGGACGTCAAGCCCGAGAACGTGCTGATCACCGAGGACGGGCTGGTCAAGGTCGCCGACTTCGGCCTGGTCCGGGTCCTCGGCACCGCCGACGGCGCGCCCACCTCGACCAGCACCGCGACCGGCGGCACGGTCCTCGGCACCGTCTCCTACCTGGCCCCCGAGCAGATCCTCCCGGACGCCCCCACCGACCAGCGGGTCGACGTCTACGCGGCCGGCATCCTGCTCTACGAGATGCTCACCGGCCGCCGCCCGCACACCGGCGACAACCCCGTCCAGGTCATGTACAAGCACCTGCACGAGGACGTCCCCGCCCCCTCGCTGATCGCCCCGGCCGTCGGCCCCGGGCTGGACGCCATAGTGGCCGGCGCCTGCGCCCGGACGGCCGAGGCCCGCCCGTACGACGCGGTCGAACTGCTCGCCGCCCTCCAGCGGCTCCGCCGCACGCTCACCCCCGCCGAGCTGGACGCCGAGCCGCCGGCCTCCACCCGGCCCAGCCCGCGCTACCCGACCAGCGAGCCGACCTCGGTGATCCAGCCGCCGACGGGGCCCGTCGACGCCGCGGCGCCGGAGCCCACCAGCGTGCTGGACGTGCCGGCGGAGCTGCTGGACCAGCTGCTGGTCGAGCCGCGCCCGTACGACGAGCCGACCCCGGTGCGCGGGCGCCGGCCCGGCCTGCTGCGCCGCCTCCCCCGCAAGCCGCTGATCTGGGCGGCCGCGCTGACCGCCCTGGTGCTGGCGGTCGGCGGCGCGACGTACGGGCTGTCCGAGGGGCTGTACGGGCCGGTGCCCGGCGTGCTCGGCAAGGACCGGGCCGAGGCCCAGCGGATCCTGGACAAGGACGGCATGCACGGCCGCTTCGTCGAGGCGTTCAGCGAGAGCGTCCCGGCCGGGCAGGTGATCGCCACCGACCCCGGGGTGGGTGCGCGGACCCGCAAGAGCGACACCGTGACGGTCACCGTCTCCAGGGGCCCCAAGCGGATCGCGGTGCCGGACCTGACCGGGAAGACCGCCGACCAGGCCGCCGACGCGCTGACCGCGGCCCAGCTGACCAGGGGCGGCGTGACCGGGACGTACGACGACACCGTGCCGGAGGGCGTGGTGATCAGCAGTTCGCCGGCGGCCGGGCAGCTGCTCCGGGAGAACACCGCGGTCTCGCTGGTGGTCAGCAAGGGCATGGTGCCCGTCCCTGACGTCACCGGGATGAGCAAGGACGACGCGGCGAAGGCGCTCCAGGCGGCCGGCTTCACGATGCAGACCAGCGGGGTCAACCTGTTCGGCACGGGCAAGGTGTCCGGCCAGTCCCCGGCGGCCGGCGAGCGGCACCCGCAGCACACCGCGGTGACGGTCAACTTCCCCTTCTTCTAAGGGGATCCCTCGCTTCTGAGGGGATTCCTCCGAACGTCGGTCCGCCCTCAGCGCAGCGGGCCGTCGCCCGGCTCCTCCTGGTGGGAGTAGCGCTGCTCGCGCCACGGGTCGGCGAGGTTGTGGTAGCCGCGCTCCTCCCAGAAGCCCCGGCGGTCGGCCCGCATGTACTCCACCGCGCGGACCCACTTGGGGCCCTTCCAGGCGTACAGCCCGGGGACGATCAGCCGGACGGGGAAGCCGTGCTCGGCGGTCAGCGGCTCGCCGTTGCGGTGGGTGGCGAAGATCGTCCGCGGGTCGGCGAAGTCGGCCAGCCGCAGGTTGGCGCTGTAGCCGTACTCGGCCCAGACCATCACGTGGGTGACGCCGGGCGCGGGGGGCTCCAGGTCGAGGAGGGCGGCGGCCGGCACGCCCGACCACTCGTTGCCGAGCAGCGTGAACTTGGTGACGCAGTGCAGGTCGGCGACGACGGTGGTGCGCGGCAGGGCGTGGAAGGCCTCGAAGTCCCAGCTGTGCTTCTCCGCCGAGGCGGTCGCGCCGAACACCTGGAGGTCCCAGGTCAGCGGTTTGAAGCGGGGTACGGGCCCGTAGTGCAGGGCGGGCCAGCCGCGCTGCACGCGCTGCCCCGGGGGGAGCCTCGGGTCAGACGGCGGAAGCGGTTCTTGTTCGGACTGACCCATGACTCCATGGTGACAGACGGCGGTCGACGCGCCGTGCGCGCCCCTTGGCGCGGCCACGCGCCCCATCCCCAAGAACCGGTGGTCGAGCCCGTATCAGCTCAAATCGGATATTCCGAAACATGTCCTAGTGAGTGTGAACTTACTGGAATTTCCTCCCATTTCGATGCCAGGATGCGCAGCGCAGGAGTCACAACAGGCCGTAGCGCAGGGAGGCACCAGCCATGCAGGGCGACCCAGAGGTCATCGAGTTCCTCAACGAGCAGCTCACCGCGGAGCTCACCGCGATCAACCAGTACTTCCTGCACGCCAAGATGCAGGAGAACTTCGGCTGGACGAAGCTCGCCAAGTACACCCGGCACGAGTCCTTCGACGAGATGAAGCACGCCGAGACCCTCACCGACCGGATCCTCTTCCTGGACGGGCTGCCGAACTACCAGCGGCTGTTCCACGTCCGGATCGGCCAGACGGTCAAGGAGATGTTCGAGGCGGACCGCCAGATCGAGGTCGAGGCGATCGACCGGCTGAAGCGCGGGATCGTCGTGATGCGCGCCAAGAACGACGTCACCTCGGCGAACATCTTCGAGGACATCCTGGCCGACGAGGAGCACCACATCGACTACCTCGACACCCAGCTGGAGCTCCTGGAGAAGCTCGGCGAGGCGCTCTACCTCGCCCAGGTGATCGAGCAGCCGGAGTCCTGAGCCCTCAAGGCCGAGCCCTCAGGCCGAGTCCTCAGGCCGAGTCCTCAGGCCGCGCGCAGCGGGGCGACCAGGGCCGGGGCGGCGGGAGCCGCGGCGGCCACCGGCGCGGGCGCGGCCTGGGCCTGCGGGTCGGCCAGGCCGAGCTTCGCGGCGAGGCGGGCGGTCGGGCAGGGCCGGGCGCCGTGCTCGCCGAGCAGGGCCTGGATCCGTCGGACGCAGGACCCGCAGTCGGTGCCGGCCTTGCAGCCCCGGGCGATCTGACGCGGGGTCTCGGCACCGGCGTCGATCGCCTTCTTCACCTGGTCCTCGGTGACCGCATGGCACATGCACACGTACATCGCGGACTCTCCAGGGTGGTGCGGCGCCGACCGGCGGAACGATCTTGACTAAGGCTTGCCTTACTTCACTAAGCCTCACCTTACCCGGCGATCCGGGTACGAAAAAGCCCCTCCGGGCTCGGGGACCCCGAATCCGGAGGGGCTTTCGTCACATTCGTTCACCGGTGACCCGCCGGCGGCGGCTCACCCGTGGCAGCTCACTGGCCGCGGTACATCTCCGCCACCAGGAACGCCAGGTCCAGCGACTGGCTGCGGTTGAGCCGCGGGTCGCAGGCCGTCTCGTAGCGCTGGTGCAGGTCGTCGACCAGCACCTCGTCGCCACCGCCGACGCACTCGGTCACGTCGTCGCCGGTCAGCTCCACGTGGATGCCGCCCGGGTGGGTGCCCAGCGCGCGGTGCACCTCGAAGAAGCCCTTGACCTCGTCGAGCACGTCGTCGAAGCTGCGGGTCTTGTGGCCGCTGGAGGCCTCGAAGGTGTTGCCGTGCATCGGGTCGCAGATCCACACCGGCTGGGCGCCGGACGCGGTGACCTTCTCCACCAGGGTGGGCAGGTGGTCGCGGACCTTGCCCGCGCCCATCCGGGTGATGAAGGTGAGGCGGCCCGGCTCGCGCTCCGGGTCCAGCTTCTCGATCAGGGTCAGTGCCTCGTCGACCGAGGTGGTCGGGCCGAGCTTGACGCCGATCGGGTTGCGGACCTTCGAGGCGAACTCGATGTGCGCGTGGTCCAGCTGGCGGGTGCGCTCACCGATCCACACCATGTGGCCGGAGACGTCGTACAGCTCGCCGGTGCGCGAGTCCACGCGGGTCAGCGCGGTCTCGTAGTCGAGGATCAGCGCCTCGTGCGAGGAGAAGAACTCGACGGTCTTGAACTCCTCCGGCGCCACACCGCAGGCGTTCATGAACGCCAGGGCGTTGTCGATCTCCCGGGCGAGCTGCTCGTAGCGCTGGCCGGCCGGCGAGTTGCGCACGAAGTCCTGGTTCCAGGCGTGCACCTGGCGCAGGTCCGCGTAACCACCGGTGGTGAACGCGCGCACCAGGTTCAGCGTCGCGGCGGACGCGTTGTACATCCGCTTGAGGCGCTCCGGGTCCGGGATGCGGGACTCGGGGGTGAAGTCGAAGCCGTTCACCGAGTCGCCGCGGTAGACCGGCAGCGTCACGCCGTCGCGGGTCTCGGTCGACTTGGAGCGCGGCTTGGAGTACTGGCCGGCGATCCGGCCCACCTTCACGACCGGCACCGAGGCCGCGTACGTCAGCACGGCGGCCATCTGCAGCAGGGTCTTCAGCTTGTTGCGGATGTGCTCCGCCGAAACGCCGTCGAAGGCCTCGGCACAGTCACCGCCCTGCAGCAGGAAGGCCTCCCCGCGCGCCACGGCTCCGAGCCGGGCGCGCAGCTGGTCGCACTCGCCGGCGAACACGAGCGGCGGATAGGAGGCGAGCTCGGCAAGGGTCTTGCGCAGAGCCTCTTGGTCCGGCCATTCAGGCTGCTGCGCCGCGGGCAGGGACTGCCAGGAGTGGCCAGTCCTCGATGTCTCAGTCGTCACGGTCACACCACCAAGGCTACGGGGTGACCCGAGCGATTCGTGACCATTGCCCGAGGGGTGAGACATAACTCGGACAAACACGTGACCGGGCTCACCCTCCCCGCACGATCCGCTACGCTCGAACCATGCACGCGCCCCACACCCACTCCTGGTGGTGGGCCTCCCCCAAGGGTGGCCCACCGATCGCGCGTTCCTAGACGAACACGACGGCCGCCCCTCGGGGCGGCCGTCGGCGTATGCGCAGACGGCCCTCCGGGAGCGGATCCCAGCACCGCACCTCACCAGTCCCCCGGAAGGAAGCCGCTCCGTGACCGCCACCGCCGACCTGCTCGCCCGCCTCACCGCTCCCGACGCGCCCGCGTTCGCCCTGCTGCACCGCCGCACCCCCCGGCTCGCCCCGGACACCGTCGAGGTGCTGGTGGGCACCGTCGACAGCTACCGCAACCTCGCCGACCTGCCGGTCCGCACCGGCGTCCCGGCCGACGGCCCGGTGCACGACCTGCTCGCGCTCGTCCCGTACCGGCAGATCCGCGAGCGCGGCTTCGAGGCGCACGACGACGGGACCCCGCTGCAGGCCCTCTCGGTGACCGAACAGCACACCCTGCCGCTGGCCGAACTCACCGCCGCCCTGCCGCAGTCGCCGGTCTCGCTCACCGGCGGCTCGTTCGACATCGACGACGAGGCGTACGCCGCGATCGTCCGCCGGGTGATCGAGGAGGAGATCGGCAACGGCGAGGGCGCCAACTTCGTGATCCGGCGCGACTTCGGCGCCACCCTGGAGAACTTCTCGCCCGCACTCGCGCTCACCCTGTTCCGGCGGCTGCTGGAGCAGGAGCGCGGCGCCTACTGGACCTTCCTGGTGCACACCGGAGAACGCGTCCTGGTCGGCGCCTCCCCCGAGGTGCACGTCCGGCAGAGCGGCGGCACCGTCGTGATGAACCCGATCTCCGGCACCTACCGCTATCCGGCCGGCGGCTCGGACATCGACTCGCTGCTCCGGTTCCTCCACGACCCCAAGGAGCTGGAGGAACTGACGATGGTCGTCGACGAGGAGCTCAAGATGATGTGCACGGTCGGCGACCTCGGCGGCCAGGTGCTCGGGCCCCGGCTCAAGGAGATGTCCCACCTCGCCCACACCGAGTACGAGCTGCGCGGACGCACCTCGCTGGACGTCCGCGAGGTGCTCCGCGAGACGATGTTCGCCGCCACCGTCACCGGCAGCCCGGTACAGAACGCCACCCGGGTCATCAAGCGGTACGAGCCCGGCGGGCGCGGCTACTACTCCGGCGCGCTCGCCCTGATCGGCCGCTCCGCCAGCGGCGGGCAGCTGCTGGACTCGCCGATCTGCATCCGCACCGCCGACATCGACCCGGCCACCGGCCGCCTGGTCGTCCGGGTCGGCGCCACGCTCGTCCGCCACTCCGTCCCCGAGTCCGAGGTCGCCGAGACCCACGCCAAGGCCGCCGGGGTGCTCACCGCGATCGGCGCCCGGCCCGCGCCCGCCCGGCTGCCCGGCCCCACCGGCCCCCGGCTGGCCGACGACCACCGCGTCCAGGCCGCCCTGGACGCCCGGCGGGCCGACCTCGCCCCGTTCTGGCTGCGGATGCAGACGCCGACGCTGGTCACCGAGCCCGCGCCGACCCTGGTGGTCGACGGCGAGGACACCTTCACCTCGATGCTCGCCCACCTGCTCACCTCGATCGGCCACCAGGTCAGCGTCGTCCGCTACGACGCGCCCGGGCTGCCCGCCCTGCTGGCGGCGCACCGCGGGCCGCTGGTGCTGGGCCCCGGGCCCGGCGACCCGGCGCTCGCCGACGACCCCAAGATGGCCCTGCTGCGGCCGGTCGTCGCGGACGCCCTGGCCGCGGTCCGGTCCGGGGCCCGCACCGCGCCGCTGCTCGCGGTCTGCCTCAGCCACCAGCTGCTCTGCGGCGAGCTCGGGCTGGCGCTGGGCCGCAAAGACGTCCCGTACCAGGGGGCGCAGGAGAGCATCGACCTGTTCGGCACCAAGCACACCGTCGGCTTCTACAACACGTTCACCGCGCGCTGCGCGGACGCCGACGCGGCCCGGCTCGCCGCACAGGGCGTCGAGGTCGCCCGGGACGCCGCCACCGGGGACGTCCACGCGCTGCGCGGGCCCGGCTTCGCCGGCCTCCAGTTCCACCCCGAGTCGGTGCTGACCCGCGACGGCGTCGGCATCGTGGCGGGCCTGCTGCGCGAGGCGGCGGCCGTCCGCGGCTGAGGAACCGGCTGAGCAGCCGGTGGGGGCCGGTCCCGGGACCGGCCCCCACCGCACGCGGGACCGCCGACGCGGCCGGACCTGCCGGAGCCGTCAGATGTCGTCGTCCAGCCCCTGCTCGATCGCGTACCGCACCAGTTCCACCCGGTTGTGCAGTTGCAGCTTGCCGAGCGTGTTCTGGACGTGGTTCTGCACCGTCCGGTGCGACAGCACCAGCCGGTCGGCGATCTGCCGGTACGACAGGCCCTTGGCCACCAGGCGCAGGACCTCGGTCTCCCGCGCGGTCAGCTGCGGGACGGCCGGCGCGGAGGCCGGGGCCGGTTCGGCGGCCAGCCGGCGGAACTCGCCCAGCACCAGGCCGGCCAGGCCCGGGGTGAACACGGCGTCGCCCACGGCCGTGCGCCGCACCGCGTCCAGCAGTTCCTCCCGCCCGGCCGACTTGACCAGGTACCCGGTCGCGCCGGACTTCACCGCCTCCAGCACGTCCTGGTGCTCGCCGCTGGCCGAGAGCACCAGCACCCGCACCGCCGGATCCTGCGCGACCACCTGGCGGCACACCTCGGCGCCGGGCAGACCGGGCAGGTTGAGGTCCAGCACGACGACCTGCGGCGAGCAGGCGCGGGCCCGGCGGACGGCCTCCTCGCCGTCGCCCGCGGTGGCCACCACGTCGAGCCCCGCCTCGGCGAGGTCCCGCGAGACGGCGTCGCGCCACATCGGGTGGTCGTCCACGACCATCACCCGTATCGGCCGGTCAGTCGTCGGCTGATCGGTCATCAGAGCCCTTCCTCGGGACACGGAGTTCGACCTCGACGCCCTCCCCGGGCGCCGAGTACAGCTCGGCCGTGCCGCCGAGGTCCAGCAGCCGGCCGCGGATGGACTGGGAGACGCCCAGCCGCCCGGCCCGCTCCGCCTCGCCGAGGCGGCCGGGGGCGAAGCCGGGGCCGTCGTCGCGGATGCTGACCGTGACGGCCTGCGGCTCGTCCTCCACCAGGATCCAGGCCCGGGCCCGCTCCCCGGCGTGCCGGCGGACGTTGTCGACGGCGGCGCCGACCGCCGCGGCCAGTTCGCCGGCCGCCCCGGCGGGCAGCAGCACCGGCCCGCCGGGGGCGGACAGCGTGATCCGCTCGTCGGCGTACGGGCGCAGCAGCGCGGTGAGGTCCTGCGGCTCCCCAACCACGCACTCCTGCGGGCGCTGCCCCGGGATCGGGCCGCCGGTCATCAGCGCCCGCAGGGCGCGCTCCTGCTCGCCGGCCAGTCGGCCGAGTTCGGCGAAGTCGGCGTCGCCGCCCGGGCCTCCACCGGCCGCAGCCGCGGCGCCCTCGGCCGGCCGCGCGGTGAGTTCGGCGCCGTGGCGCTGGACGAGGGCGAGCACCTGGAGCACGCCGTCGTGGATGTCCCGGGAGAGCCGCTCGCGCTCCCGGGTGGCCGCCTCGACCTGGAGTGCCCGGGTGAGCGTCGCCTCGCTGGCGCGGGCCAGTTCGATGACGTAGCCGATGGCGCAGCCGGCCACCATCAGCAGCATGATGTTGTGGATGTTGTCGCCGGTCGGGCCGCCGTGGCCGAGGATGTTGGCGACGCCGATCACCGTGCCCGCGGCGGCCGCCCAGCGCCAGCCGCCCTTGCCGGCGAAGCCGAGCACCGTGCCGGCGGCCCAGATGGTCGGCAGGGTGGGCGCGCCGTGGCTGATCCGTACCGGGTCGTCGGTCAGGCCGCTCATCACGATGCCGGTGACGGCGAGGGTGAGGTCGGTGCCGAGCACGTACCAGGTGCAGCGCTGCGGGCCGGCGAAGGCCCGGGTGCTGGCGAGTGTCCAGAGGGTGAGCGTGCCGAGGAAGATCCAGCCGGCGACGGGGTGCAGGAAGTCCAGGTAGGAGTTGAGGTAGCGCAGCAGGGCGTAGCACAGGGCCAGCACCCGGAAGTAGGAGATGGCCTTCCACAACGGCAGTTCGACGGACATGCCCCCGGCCGCGACCGCGCCGCCGACTGCCCCGGTTCTCTCGCCGTCCGTCATCCTTGCGCCCCTCCCCTGGGCCGTGCCCGCGGTCGTCAGGCCGACCCGGTCTCCTTCGGCTCCTGCCCGGACTGCTCGGCCTGCTCGGCCTTCTCCGTCGCGGCGGCCTTGTCGGCGGCGGCCTTCTCGGCATCCGCCTCCGCCTTCTCCGCCTTGGCGGCGGCCTTGCGCTCGGCGTCGGCCTTCTTCTTGTCGTCGGCGATCTGCCGCTTGGCGGCGGTCGCGTAGATGTCCACGTACTCCTGGCCGGAGAGCCGCATGATCTCGTACATCACCTCGTCCGTCACCGAACGGAGGATGAAGCGGTCGTTCTCCATGCCGTGGTAGCGGGAGAAGTCCAGCGGGCGGCCGATCCGGATGCCGGGGCGGGTGCCGAAGTTGGGGATCACCTGACCGGGCGGCTGGACCTTCTCGGTGTCGATCATGGCGACCGGGATGACCGGCGCGCCGGTGGCCAGCGCGACGCGGGCCAGGCCGCCGACCTTGCCGCGGTACAGCTTGCCGTCGGGCGAGCGGGTGCCCTCGGGGTAGACGCCGAACAGCTCGCCGCCGTCCAGCACCGCGATGGCGCTGCGGATCGCGGCCTCGCCCGCGCCGCGCACGCCCGAGCGGTCCACCGGCAGCTGGCCGACGCCCTTGAAGAACGCGGCGGTCAGCCGGCCCTTGATGCCCGGGGTGTTGAAGTACTCGGCCTTCGCGATGAAGGTCACCCGGCGTTTGATCAGCGCGGGGAAGAAGAAGGAGTCCGAGAAGGACAGGTGGTTGCTCGCGATGATGGCCGCGCCCTCGGTGGGGATGTTCTCCTCACCCTCGATCCACGGCCGGAAGAAGATCCGAAGCAGTGGCGCGACGATCATCTTCATCAGTCGGTAGAACAACCCGGGCCTCCTGTTATGCGGACCGGTCGATCCTAATGCCCCGTGGGCTCGGCCCGCGCCCCGCCCCGCCCCGGCGGGCCGCCATCGGACTCCCGCAGGCACTCGCACGGGGGCCGCCGAGAGGGGTGTGCGGCCCGCGCGGAGGCCGCCATGAGGGGTGTACGTCCCGGGCGGGGCCGTGGGACGATGCGGATTCCCGCAGCCTCCCCCTCCAGCGTCCCTCCCCCAGCGCCACCCGCCCGCGAAGGAGTCCGCCATGCCGTTGCTGCCCGGTGCCGAACCGTACCGCCACCACGGCGGACCGGTGGGGGTGCTGCTGTGCCACGGCTTCACCGGATCGCCGCAGTCGCTGCGGCCCTGGGCGGAGGAACTGGCGGCGGCCGGGTTCAGCGTGTCGCTGCCGCTGCTGCCCGGGCACGGCACCCGGTGGCGGGACATGCAGGTCACCCGCTGGGAGGACTGGTACGCCGAGGTCGAGCACGAACTGCTGACGCTCTCCGCCGAGTGCGAGCAGGTCTTCGTCTGCGCGCTGTCGATGGGCGGCGCGCTGGCGCTGCGGCTGGCCGCGCTGCACGGTCCGGCGGTGTCCGGGCTGGTGCTGGTCAACCCGTCGGTGCGCTCGGACAACCCCGCGAGTGCGCTGCTGCCGGTGCTGCGGCACCTCGTGCCGAGCGTGCCCGGGATCGCCGACGACATCGCCAAGCCCGGCGCGGTCGAGCTGGGCTACGACCGGACGCCGCTGAACGCCGCCTGGTCGCTGGGCCGGCTGTGGCGGGACGTCCAACGGCGGCTGCCGCAGGTGACCCAGCCGGTGCTGCTCTTCCGCAGTCCGCAGGACCACGTCGTCTCGCCGGCCAACTCGGAACTGGTGCTGGCCCGGATATCCTCGACCGACGTGACGGAGCGGCTGTGCCAGCGCAGCTTCCACGTCGCGACGCTGGACCACGACGCGGCGGAAATATTCGCGGCCAGCCAGGACTTCATCCGACGGCTGGCCCCCGCGCACGCGGTGGGCGTCACCGGGGTCGAATCCGACGATCACCATGGCTGAAGGGCCGGAAGTGCACGAGAGCAGCACGGCGGGCGGCGGGGACGAGGCACCCCGCGAGGACGGCACGGCGAAGGACAGCACAGCGAAGGACGGCACGGCGAAGGACGGCACCGCGCACAGCGGCGCCCCGGCGGACCGTCCGGGGGCGGACGGCGTCACCGCCCCGGCCGCGGAGGCCGCCGAAGCACCGGCCGCCGACCGGCGCCCGGCCGAACCGGACGCCACCGCGCCCGCGGAGCCCCGCACCCGGCGCGCCCCCGAGCGCAGCCAGGCCGAGCAGGACGAGATCTTCGCCGCCCTGGTCGCCCAGTTCGACGACCCCGTGGACCTCACCAACCCCAACTGGCCGGAGGTCGAGAACCTCCGGGCCCAGAGCGAGCTGAAGGGCGGCTTCAAGGACGCCCCCGGCTCCCGGACCGACCCGGACGACCTCGCCGACCTCGCCCCGCAGCCCCGCCCCCGCTCCGGTCGGCCGGTGATGCCGGCGGCGGGCTCGGGCCCGCGCGACTTCGAGCTGGCCGAGGAGACCGACGAGGACCACTACGTCCCGCCGGAGCCCCCGCCGCTGCCGACCGCCGACGTCACCGCGAAGTTCGCCTGGCTCGCGGTGCTCGGCGGCCCCGCCCTGCTGCTGTTCGACGCGGTGGTGTGGCGGGAGATCGCCGGCTGGCCGGCCTGGGTCGGGATCACCGCCTTCCTCGGCGGCTTCGTCACCCTGGTGACCCGGATGAAGGACCGCGACGAGGACGAGCCCGAGGACCCGGACAACGGCGCGGTCGTCTGAGCCAAGCTCCTAAGCCTCCGGCAGCTCCAGCACCGCGAGCACCGGCAGGTGGTCGGTCGCGGCGCGCAGGTCGGCCTCGGTGACGCCGGGCAGCCCGTGCGGCACCCCGCAGCCGAGGACGGTGATCCCGGGCGTGGCGAACACGGCGTCGATCCGCTGGTAGGGGCGCTCGGGGACGGACGTGAACTCGCCGCCCCAGGGCGCGGTCGGGTACCCGTCCTGGAGCCGCGCGGCCAGCAGCTGCCAGCCCCTGCCGTCCGGGTGCTCGTTGAAGTCCCCTGCCACGATGCCGTGTTCGGCGATCCCGAGCTGGTCGAGCAGCAGCTCGAACTGGCCGTACCGCTCGTCGGCGTCCAGGCTGAGGTGGCAGCTGGTGAGGGTGAACGGCGCCGTTCCGGGCAGTCGCAGCAGCGCGGTGGCGAAGCCGCGGGCGTGCAGGCCGCGGGTCTTGGGCAGCAGCCGGTCGTGCACGCCCAGCAGTTGCGCCGCGCCGGGCCGGCCGAGCAGCAGCGGCCCGGCGGCGGTCCGGCCGCCGCCGGCCAGGACGACCGTCCCGGTGCTCCGGGCCAGCCGGGCGGCCTGGCCCTCGGGCCGCCAGTAGCGCGGTGACTCCTGGATGCAGACCAGGTCGGGTGCGCAGGCCCGGATCACCCGGGCCAGCGCCCGCCGGTCGTCCCGCAGCGAGCGGATGTTGTAGCTGAGCAGGCGCAGCCGGCGCGGGCCGGGCGGCGGCGGTTCGGCGGGTGCCGTGGTCATGGTCCTGGTCCTCCCCGTACGTGGTGCGTGGGACGACCGTACGGCAGGGCCGGGGGCGTGCGTCGGCGGCGGCGCGTCCGGGGTTGGTCGGGGTCCGGTCGCACCGCCGCCGGCGGGTTCAGGGGGTGGCTACGCGGTGCGGGCCAGGTCGGCGGCGCCGACGATGCCGGCGGCGGAGCCCATCGAGGCCAGCACGACCTCGGCGCGCGGGCGGTGGATGCCGCCGGTGAGGTAGTGCTCGAAGGCCTTGGCGACCGGGTCGAGCAGCAGGCGGCCGGAGTCGGAGACGCCGCCGCCGAGGACGAAGACGCCCGGGTCGAAGAGCGCGGCGAGGTCGGCCATGCCGCGGCCGAGCCAGTCGGCCAGTTCGGCGTAGCACTCCAGGGCGAGCGGGTCGCCCTCCTCGGCCGCCTCGGTGATGTGGATGCCGCGGATGGTCTCGGCGACGCCGTCGTTGAGCTCCAGCATCCGCCGGCCGCGCACCTGGTCGGCGGCGGCCTTCTCCCGACCGTAGCGGCGCAGCGCCCGCCCGGAGCCGTACTGCTCCCAGCAGCCCTTGCCGCCGCAGCCGCAGGTCAGGCCGTCGGGGACCATGTTGAGGTGGCCGATCTCGCCGGCCACGCCGAACCGGCCGCGGTGCAGCCGGCCGTCGAGGACGATGCCGCCGCCGATGCCGGTGCCGACGGTGATCAGCACCATGTCCTGGTGGTCGGCGGCGGCGCCGAAGCGGAACTCGGCCCAGGCGGCGCAGTTGGCGTCGTTCTCGACGACGGTGTCCAGGCCGGCGAGCTCCTCGATGCGGCCGCGCAGCGGCTCGTTCTCCCAGTCGATGTTGGGCGCGAAGATCACCGTGGAACGGTTGCTGTCCACGAAGCCGGGGGCGCCGACGCCGACGGCGGTGACGTCGGGGTGCTGCTCCTTGAGCTCGCGCACGGCCTGCGCGATGGCATCGACCGCCCACTGCGGATCGGCCGGGGTGGGCACCCTGGTCCGGGCCAGGATCGCGCCCGCCTCGTCGACCACGCCTGCCGCGATCTTGGTCCCGCCGACATCGACGCCGATGGTCAGAGCCATGTGTCCCTCAGCTATTCACTCGTTCCCGCTGGGCGGAACGGTACCGCCCAACCCTGCCCCCCGTACACAGCCTCGCATACATTAACCGAAGACAATCATGGACCAACCGGGCCGTGACGCTTCAAAAGTCGTATCTAATCGCCCGCTTCGTCACGCACCAGAGCAACGCGATCACGGTTCGAAGGTTACGGATTCACTGCTTGGCGGACGCCTCGTCAGGCGTGTCGAGGTCGATCCGCTCGGTGGCGGCGCCCCCGCCGGCCGTCCAGCGGTGCTCGTGGCCGGCCACCGCGGCCCGGTAGGCGGCCAGCAGTTCGGTGCCCGCGGCGGCCAGTCCGGAGCCGGCGGCGGCGAGGTGGGAGTAGACCTCGGGCTGCTGGGTGCGCAGCCGGTCGGCCAGCCCGGAGAGGGTGATCAGGGTGTCGGCGCTCGCCTCCTGCGCCTTCTGGCCGACGGCGGAGGCGAGCTTGCGCACCTCGTCCACCAGCGGGCCCAGCTCCGGCCCGAACGGGTGGGCCTGCGGGCCGCCCGGCTCGGCGGTGGGCTCGGTCCGGTCGTCGGTGCTGGTCATCGCGGGCGCCTCCTCAGCCGGGGCCGCACCCCGCGGCCCTCGGGCCCGACGCTACCGGACAGCCCGTAGGGGCCCCGAAAGCACTTCAGCCCCGGGGCCAGAGCGCCGGGTCGGGCGCGAACCGCACCGAGAGCGCCCCGTCGTGCAGGCTCGCGCCGGCCACCGTGCAGCGGCGCGGCGCGGACGGCAGGGTGAGCACCCGGCGGTGGGCGCCGAGGCCGACGACCAGTTCGTCGCCGCGCCGGACGAGGTCCAGCTCGGCCCGGTCGGCGCCGGGCAGCGCGAGGTGCCAGACCAGCAGGCCCTCCTCGGCGAGGCGGTCCTCGACCGGCCAGGGCTCGGGGGCCAGCCGCTCCGGGCCGGGCCCGTCCCCGTACAGCCGGTCGGCGACGGCCTCCAGGGTGGCCTCGGCCAGTCCGGTGGCCAGCACCGGGGCGTCGGTCTCGGCCGCGAGCTCGGCCAGCTCCTCCCGGCGGCGGCGGGCCAGCGCGGCCAGCCACGGGTCCGGCGAGTCGGCCGCGCCCTCGGGCAGCACGCCGTGCACCACGACGGCGTCCGGCCGGTGGCCGTGCAGGGCCAACCCGGCCCGGATCCGGCCCAGTTCCTGGTACGGGTGGCCGTCGGCGGGCACGACCAGGCGCACGCTGGTGCCGGGCGCGGCGATCGCGGCGCGGGACTCGGCGAGCACCGCGGCGGCCTTGGTCCGCCCCTCGTACAGCCACTCGGCGGGCATCGGCACGCCGGCCAGGCCGGCCAGCAGCGGGCGCAGCGCCCGGGCCGCCTGCCGCTGCTCGGGGACGAGCCGGTCCAGGTAGCGCTCCAACTGCTCGGGCAGGGCGAGGGTGGCGATCAGCTCGGCGGGCGGCGGGGCGAGCACGACCAGGACGTCCTGGTCGGCGGCGGGCAGGGCGCGCAGCAGGGCGATCCGGGCGATGCCGGGGAGGGCGGTCAGCTCCTCGGGGTCGAGCTGCTCGGCGCCGAGCAGGTCGAGGGCGGGCTTGAGCCGGCTGGTGAGCTCGCCGGCGGCGTACCGGAAGGCGGCCTGCTCGTCGATCCGGGAGACGGTCAGGCCGGGTGCGCAGCGGGCCGGTTCGGGCTCCAGGCGGGTGCCGAGGACGCCGTCCAGGGCGCGGTGCGGGTCGTCGGCGGCCAGCAGCCAGGTGCGGTGGCCGCGCCGGGCCGCGTGCAGGGCGGTGGCGGCGGCCACCACGGGCGCGCCCGCGTCGCCGCTGACCAGGATGGTGCGTGTCGCCGTCATGCCGTCGGCCCCCGTTCCGCCGCGTCAGCCCTGGACGGGCTTCTTGCCGTCGGCGTCCTCGACGCGCTTCTTCAGACCGGCCAGGGCGCGGTCGATGATGACCTTCTCGGCCTTGCGCTTGATCATGCCGAGCATCGGGATCTTGACGTCCACGGCGAGCTGGTACGTCACCTCGGTGCGGCTGCCGGAGAGCGGGGCGAGGGTGTAGGAGCCGTCCAGCGAGCGGAGCATCTGGCTGCGCACGAGGGTCCAGCCGACCTCGCGGTCGCCGTCCCAGGTGTAGGCGAGGACGTGCTCGTCACGGATGGCGCCGGCGTCGAGCAGCAGGCGGACCTGGGCGGCGCGGCCGTTCTCGCCGGCTTCCAGGACCTCGACCTCCTTGACCTCGCCGGTCCAGGCCGGGTAGGCGGCGAAGTCGGCGATCACGGCCATGACCGTGGCCGGGGTCGCGTCGATGGTGATGCTCGACCTGGTGTGCTCCGCCATGGAATGGCCCTCCGCGTCGTCCCTCTGCCTGCCGGTCCGGTCGAGCGTGCTCGGCCTTGTCCGCCCGGAGCAGGCTACCGCGACCGGCGATCGGCTCGGCCGCGCGGGCCGCGGCTCGGCGGGGGCCCGGCGCCGGTCGGCGGGGCATGCTACCGGCCGGTCACCTCGGGGCTGTCGTAGGGTGCCATTCGAACGACCCGGTCACGGCCTGGTCGGACCCGGCCGGGTGTGACACTTCGAACACCGGAGCCGACCCCCCTGGTCGAAGCTGCCTACCGGGCAGTAACGTCCTGCCGTCCCGCAGCGTCGCGAACGAGGAGCAGTCTTGCTCGACTTCAGCCTTCCGGCTCTCTACCAGGTACCCAGCGGCGGTAATCTCTCCGACCCTGTGCACCGGAACGCAGCGGAGCACCCGGATGTCGCGGTGCTCAGCCGTAAGGTGGACGGCCGCTGGCAGGAGTTGACCGCGGTGCAGTTCCTGGCCGAGGTGCACGCCGCCGCCAAGGGCCTGATCGCCGCGGGCATCGAGCCGGGCGACCGGGTGGGCGTCATGTCCCGCACCCGGTACGAGTGGACGCTGCTGGACTTCGCGATCTGGACGGCCGGCGCGATCACCGTCCCGGTGTACGAGACCTCCTCCGCCGAGCAGGTCGAGTGGATCCTCGGCGACTCCGGCGCGGTCGCCGTCGTCACCGAGACCGACCAGCACGTCAAGGTCGTCGACGAGGTCCGCGGCCGGCTCACCGGGCTGAAGCACACCTGGCAGATCGAGGGCGGCGCGATCGCCGCGCTGGCCGAGGCCGGGAAGGACGTCCCGGACGAGACGGTGCAGGAGCGCCGCTCGACCGCGACCGCCGACTCGATCGCCACCATCGTCTACACCTCGGGCACCACCGGCCGCCCGAAGGGCTGTCAGCTGACGCACGCCAACTTCCTCGCCGAGTGCGGCAACGTGGTGGAACGCCTGGCCCCGCTGTTCCGCACCGGCGACAGCTCCGTCCTGCTGTTCCTGCCGCTGGCCCACGTGCTCGGCCGGATCGCCGAGATCGCCACCGCGATGGCGCCGATCAAGCTGGGCCACGTCTCCGACATCAGGGACGTCACCGCCGAGCTGGCCGCCTTCAAGCCGAGCCTGATCCTGGGCGTGCCGAGAGTCTTCGAGAAGGTCTACAACACCGCCCGCGCCAAGGCCCAGGCCGACGGCAAGGGCAAGATCTTCGACAAGGCCGCCGACACCGCGATCGCCTACAGCCGGGCGCTGGACGCCGGCGGCGCGGGCCTGGTCCTGCGGATCAAGCACGCGGTCTTCGACAAGCTGGTCTACAGCAAGCTGCGCGCCGCCCTCGGCGGCCGGGCCACCCACGCCATCTCCGGCGGCGCCCCGCTCGGCGAGCGGCTGGGCCACTTCTACCGGGGCATCGGCTTCACCGTCCTGGAGGGCTACGGCCTGACCGAGACCTGCGCGGCCACCGCCTTCAACCCGTGGGACAAGCCGAAGATCGGCACGGTCGGCCAGCCGGTCCCCGGTGCCTCGGTGCGGATCGCCGAGGACGGCGAGGTCTTCTTCAAGGGCCCGCACGTCTTCACCGGCTACTGGAACAACCCGCAGGCCACCGCCGACACCCTCAAGGACGGCTGGATCGCCACCGGCGACCTCGGCTCGCTGGACTCCGAGGGCTACCTGACCATCACCGGCCGCAAGAAGGAGATCATCGTCACCGCGGGCGGCAAGAACGTCGCCCCGGCCGTGATCGAGGACCGCATCCGGGCGCACGCGCTGGTCGGCGAGGTCATGGTGGTCGGCGACCGCAAGCCCTTCGTGGCCTGCCTGGTCACCGTCGACCCGGACTTCTTCCCCAAGTGGAAGGAGCTCAACGGCAAGCCCGCCACCGCCACGGTGGCCGAGCTGAGCCAGGACCCTGACCTGCTGGCCGCCCTCCAGGCCGCGGTGGACGACGGCAACGCGGCCGTCTCGCACGCCGAGGCGGTCAAGAAGTTCCGCCTGCTGGACACCGAGTTCTCCGAGGAGAGCGGGCATCTGACGCCCTCCCTCAAGCTCAAGCGCAACCTCGTGCTGAAGGACTTCGCCGCCGACATCGAGGCGATCTACCAGAAGTAGCCGCAGGGCCCCGTCTCCCCGGAGGGAGGCGGGGCCCGCTCACGTGCCCAAGCCCGGTCTAGGCCGCCAGCAGCGAGGTCAGCCGACCGGCCAGCAGGTCCCAGCGCCAGGAACGCTCCACCCAGCGCCGCCCGGCCTCGCCCATCCGCCGCCGCAGCTCCTCGTCGCCCAGCAGCCGGACGATCCGCTCGGCGGCCGCGGCGGCCGAGCCGCCCGGCACCACGTACCCGGTCTCGCCCTCCAGCACCGCGTCCGGCGCGCCGCCGGAGTCGCCCGCGACCACCGGCAGACCGGTCGCCGAGGCCTCCAGGTAGACGATGCCCAGGCCCTCGACGTCCAGCCCCCCGCGCCTGGTCCGGCAGGGCATCGCGAAGACGTCCCCGGCCCCGTAGTGGGCGGGCAGCTCCTCCCACGGCACCGAGCCGGTGAAGCGCACCGAGGCCCGGACTCCCCTGGCGTCGGCCAGCTTCTCCAGGTCCGCCCGGTACGGGCCGCCGCCGACGATCAGCAGCACGGCGTCCGGCACGTCGGCGAGGATCTGCGGCATCGCCTCGATCAGCGTGTCCTGCCCCTTGCGCGGCACCAGCCGGGAGACGCAGACCACCACCGGCCGGTCCGCCAGCCCGAGCCGGCGACGCACCTCGGCGCCCCCCGAGCCCGGGTGGAAGGTCGTCTCGTCCACGCCCGGCGGCAGCTGCACCATCCGGGCCGCGGCCTGCGGCCCGACCGCGCCCGCGATCCGGGACCGGGTGTACTCCCCCAGGTACGTCAGCACGTCGGTGCCCGCGCCGATCCGCCGCAGCAGCTGCCGGGCGGCCGGCAGCTGGGCCCAGGCGGCCTCGTGCCCGTGGGTCATGCCGAGCAGCCGCGCCGCACCGGCCCGGCGCAGCGCGGGCGCCATCAGCCCGAGCGGGGCGGCGGCGCCGAACCAGACCGAGTCGCACTTCTCCGCCCGCAGGATCTCGGCGGCCCGCCGGGTGACCCGCGGTGTGGGAACCATCACCTTCGTCCGGTCCCGGATCACCGGGAACGGCTGCTCGGCGTCGAAGCGGGCCACCTCGGTGCCGTCCCGCCAGGTCGAGGCGTACACCACGATGCTCCCGGCGGGCTGACGTACAGCCATGTTGTGCACGAAGGCCTGGATGCCGCCGGGGCGGGGCGGGAAGTCGTTGGTGACGATCAAGGTTCGGTGCATTCAGGCCACGGCTCGCTTGTCGGGGGGTGCGCGGTGTACCGCTGGGTGATCCGTACGATAGGTCAACACCATGACCCGCCGGGAACGGATCCGCGCACGGCAACCGTTTCACCCCCGGGTCAGTCCTAGAACCTAGGCGGCCGGTGGCGGCCCGGCCCAGCGTGCCGTGCCCGCCCCTCCGACCGCCCGGGCGTCCGTCGCGCGGCGCCTCCGGTGGGACGTCCGAGACGAACGAGGGAGCGCAGTGGAGTTGGCCCCGGCCACCGAGTCCGGTACACCCAGCGGCGCCGCCGGCCCCGGCCCGACGCCGGCCGCCCGGCAGGAGCCGGCCCGTGCCCCCGGCCGCCCGTTCGGGGCGCTCGCCGCACTCGGCGCCACCTGGCTGGCCACCCGGACGGTGCTGGTGCTGCTGATGACCGGCGTGGTCAAGGGGCTCGGCGGGGACATCACCGCCGACGTCTGGATGATCTACCACGCCTGGTACGGCGTCCTGCAGACCGGCACCTTCCCGTTCGACGACGTGACCTGGCAGTACCCGCCCGGCGCGGCCCTGGTGATCCTGCTGCCGGGCCTGCTGCCCTGGTCGTACCTGGTCTCCTTCTGGGTGATCTGCGGGATCGCCGACATCGCCGCCACCGCCCTGCTGGTCCGCACCGGACTGCGCCGGGGCCGGGCACTGACCGGCGCCTGGATGTGGGTGGTGGCCGTGCCGCTGCTCGGCCCGATGGTCTACAACCGGCTGGACATCATCGTCACCACGATCGCCCTGGCCGGCCTGCTGGCGCTGATCCGCCGCCCGGCGATCGGCGGGATGCTGCTCGGCCTGGGCGGGATCATCAAGATCTGGCCGCTGCTCGCCCTGATCGGCACCCCCTCCGGCCGCCGCACCCGCCGCGCCTGGACGCTGGCCGCGGCCACCGCCGTCTCGGTGGGCTTCCTGCTCGCGGCCGGGATGAACGGCGCCTTCGGCTTCCTCGCCTTCCAGAAGGAGCGCGGCATCGAGGTGGAGTCGCTCGGCGCGCTGCCGCTGCACTTCGCCCGGCTCGCGGACGCCTGGGACGGCAAGGTCACCATGAACTACGGCTCCCCGGAGATGCTCGGGCCGTGGGTCCCCGTGATCAGCAAGGTGATGATGGCCGGCACCGTGCTGGGCTTCGCCTGGCTGCTGCTCTGGCGCTTCACCGCCAAGCGCCGCAACGCGGCCACCATGTACGACGCGGCGCTCAGCGCGCTGCTCATCTTCACCGTCACCAGCCGGGTGATCAGCCCGCAGTACCTGGTCTGGCTGATCGGCGTCGCCGCGGTCTGCCTGACCGTACGCGGCAGCAGCCAGCGGCCGGTGGCCCTGCTGATCCTGCTCGCCTGCCCGCTGACGCTGGCCGAGTTCCCGCTGATGTTCAGCCGGATCCTCGCCAGCGAGCCCTGGGGCGTCACCGTGCTCAGCCTGCGCAACCTGCTGCTGCTGGCCGCCACCGTGCTCTCCTGCATCCGGCTCTGGCGCGCCACCCGCGGCCCGGCACAGCTCCCGGCGACGGTGGTGCTGGCCAAGCCCGAGGCGGTGCCCGCCGGCGCCTACCCGGTGCGCCCCGGCATCGCCTACGAGCAGGACCTGCTGGACGGCATCGACCGGCCCGGCACTCCGGCCAGGCAGCGGCCCGGCACCCCGGCCAGGCAGCGGCGTTGAACGACGCGCGCCTTCAATCGCGCAGCGCGGCCACCTCGGCCAGCCAGAGCCGGGTGAACTCGGCCAGGCCGACGCCCGGTCCGGCCCGGAGCAGCCGGTCGAGCCGGCGGTCCCGGTCCTCCCCCTGCCCGTCGGCCGCGCCGACCGCCCGGTAGAACGCCACGAGCCGCTCGGGCCCGTAGCGCCGGGCGATCAGCTCGCAGGCGAGCCAGGCCTGCTCGTACGCCTGCGCGATGCCGTCGGCGCCCGCGGTGAAGTCCCGGTCGGCGGGCAGCGCGGCGGGCAGCCGGCCGGCGGCGACGTCCCGGGCCAGCTCGGGGGCGATCTGCTGCGGGCGCCGGCCGGAGCCCCGGTAGGCGGTCCAGTCGGCGACGCCCTCGGAGAGCCAGAGCGGTGTCCAGGCCCGGGTGTCGGCCCTGGTCGCGACGTGGGTGGCCTCGTGGGTGACGACCACCTGCCGGCCGAAGTCGCTGAGCCGCCCGAACGTCCCGGGGTTGACCAGCACCCGGTCGGCGGGGGTGTGCCAGGGCGCACCGGGGGCGGCCGAGGTGACCGCCGCCATGCCCGTCCAGCCCGCCGGGTCGACCTCCAGCAGCCGGGCGAACTGCTCTGCGGTGGCGGGCACTTCGAGCAGCAGGCGGCCCGCCCAGCCGGTGCCCCAGGCCTCGCTCACGGCGGGCACGGCCCGGTCCGCCACCGCGACCAGGCCGGCCGGGTCGGGTCCGTCGGCCAGGCCCAGCACCAGGCAGTGCGCGCCCGCCGCGGACCGGGCGGAGCCGAGGTCCCAGAGTGCCGGGGGCCCGCTCGCGCTCTCCTCCCGGTCGACCCGCCAGCTGCCGCCGGCCCGGACCAGGTCGATCCGGCGCGGGTACACCACCGGGTAGTCGTCGTACCCGGTGATCCGGACCGCCAGGTCGGCGGCGGCCGTGAGCCGCTCCGGCCCGGCGTCCGCGCCGAGCACCAGGTTGCGGTAGCCGGCCTCGATCGCCGCCGGTCCGGACCAGGAGGGCAGCGCCCGGGCCCGCGCGTCCAGCAGTGCGGCCACCTCGGCCCGCCGGTCCGCCGCCCACCGGTCCGCCGCCCGCCCGGCCGCCGAGGGGGCCGCCGGGGCGGCCGGCGGCAGCGACAGCTGGGCCAGCCCGCCGGCCGCGAGCAGCAGCGCACCGCGCCGGGACAGCGTCCGGCGGGCGCCGTCTATCGGGTGGGGGGTGTCGGGGTCGGACGGTGCCGGGCTCAGAGCCGGACCACCCCCGCGACCGGCATCGCGTTGACGCTCTCGTAGCGGACCCTGGCGCCCGGGTAGGGGGCGTGCACGATCACCCCGCCGCCGGCGTACATCCCGACGTGGTGCATGTCCCGGTAGAAGATCACCAGGTCTCCCGGCCGCGCTTCGGAGAGGCTGACCCGCTGCCCGGCGTACGCCTGGGCCTGCGAGGTGCGCGGCAGGGTCACTCCGGCCTGCCGCCAGCTGTAGTACATCAGACCGGAGCAGTCGAAGGCGCGGGGCCCGGTGGATCCGTAGAGGTAGGGCGAGCCGATCATCCGCACCGCGGCGGCCAGCGCGGCCGCCCCGCGCTCGGAGGCGGGCGGGGCCGTGCCGAGGTCCAGCCGGTCGGTGCCCCGGGTGGCGCGCTGCTCGGCCTCCTGGGCGTCCTGGGCGGCCATCCGGGCCCGCTCGGCGACGCCCAGGCTGTTCAGCAGCCGCTGGGCCTTGGTGAGCCGCTGCTGGATCTGCTGCTTGCTGTCGGCGAGCGAGCGGCGGGCCTGGTCGAGTTCGGCGAGCTTGCCGGCGGTCTCGGTGCGGCGCTGGTCGAGCCGGCGCTGGCGGGTGGCCAGTTCGTGCAGGGTCTCCTGCTGCCGCTCGGCGGCCTGGTCGAGGGTGCGGGCCCGGGACAGGTAGCCCTCCGGGTCGGTGGAGAGCATCAGCTGGACGGTCTGGGCCATGCCGCCGCCGCGGTACTCGGCGCCGGCCACGGTGGCGAGGTCGCCGCGCAACTGGTTGAGCTGCTCCTGGGCGACGGCGATC
The DNA here is from genome assembly GCF_042677305.1 of Kitasatospora sp. NPDC127121. Taxonomy (NCBI): domain Bacteria; kingdom Bacillati; phylum Actinomycetota; class Actinomycetes; order Kitasatosporales; family Streptomycetaceae; genus Kitasatospora; species Kitasatospora sp. NPDC127121. The sequence goes on from NZ_JBHXTQ010000008.1 coordinate 36,713, forward strand.
TCGCCCTGGAGGACGGTCGTCTCGCCCTGGAGGCGCTGCTGCGTCTCCAGGGCGGCGTTGTACTTCTCGGACGCCTGCTCGGCCTCGCCGTAGAGCTGTTCCACCTGCGCCTTGACGTCCTTGCGGGTGGGCGTGTCCGGCACGGCGGGGGCGGCCTGGGCGCTGCCGCCCGCCGTCACGCCCAGGGCGGTGGTGGCGGCCGCGGTCAGCACCAGCGCACGGGCGAGCAGTTGGGGACGACGGTGCACGGGCATGGCGGCAGCGGCTCCGATCCGGCGGTGGGGCCCCGCCGCCGCACCAACGCGGGCGGCCCTGGAAGCGGAGTCCGGTGGCAGACGTTAGCGAGTCCGGGCAACCGAGTCCAAACCCCTGCCAACCCGAATATTTGACCCGTAATCGGACATCAGTCCGAGGCGCCGGAAAAGCCGCAGGCCCGGCCTTCCGTGGTGGAAGGCCGGGCCTGGGAGGGCCTGCGCGGGGATCAGACCCGCACGATGGAGGTCAGCGGCATGTTGCCGACCGCCTCGTAGCGGACCGACGCGCCGGGCTTGGGCGCGTGCAGCACCTGGCCGTTGCCGGCGTAGATGCCGACGTGGTGGGCGTCCCCGTAGAAGATCAGCAGGTCGCCGGGCTGGGCCTGGGAGAGGTCGGTGCCGATCCGGGTACCGGCGTGGGCCTGCTCCTGCGAGGTGCGCGGCAGCGCCACGTCGACCTGGTTGAACGCCCAGACCATCAGGCCCGAGCAGTCGAAGGAGCCGGGGCCGGAGGCGCCGTAGACGTACGGGCTGCCGATCTTGGAGGCGGCGATGGACAGCGCCGCGGCGCCGCGCGAGCTGCCGGCGCTCGGCTTGGTGACCGGCGCGGCGGGGGCCTGCGACGCGCTCAGGTCGGTGCGGCTGTTGTCGCGGGAGGAGCGGTCGGCGGCCTGCTGGGCCGCCGCCTGCTGCTGGGCGGCCTTCGCGGCGGCGTCGGCCTTCGCCTTGGCCTCGGCGGCGGCCTTCTCCTCGGCCGCGCGGATCGCCTGGCGCTCCTGCTCGGACAGGGTGTTGAAGAGGTCCTGCGCGGCCTTGAGCTTGCCCTGGACCTCGTCCTTGGCGCTCTTCAGCTGCTGGGTGGTGGTCTCCATCTCGGCGAGCTTGCCCTGGGCCTCGGAGCGCACCTGGTCGAGCTTGCGCTGCTCGTCCTGGAGCTGCTTGAGCTGGCCCTTCTGGGTGCCGCCGGCCTGGTTCAGCGTGTCGGCCTGGCTCAGGAAGGTGTCCGGGCTGGCGGAGAACATCAGCTGGACGGTCTGCGATATGCCGCCGTTGCGGTACTGCTCGCCGGCGATCTCGGCCAGGCCGCCCTGAAGGTCGGTCACCTGCCCCTGCTGCCGCGCCACCTGGTCCTGGAGGTCGGTGACCTGCTTCTGCAGCTGCTGCTGCTTCTCCTGGGCGGCGTTGAGCTTCTCGGTCGCGACCTCGGCCTGCTCGTTGAGCTGGTCGACCTGCTCCTTGACCTGGTCCTTGGTCGGCTGCGGGTCGGCGTGGGCGCCGGACTGCGCGGACAGCGCGACGGCCGCGGCGGCGAAGCCGGTCATGATCGAGACCCGGGTGCGACTAGCGGGCTTGGGACGACGATGGGACGCCACGAAGGCGGACTCCTTCTTCCTACGCCGTCTACCGGGTGAGCTGACGGGTTCGGGCCGGAAGCGTGCCCTACGACGCCTCACGGCCGTTCCACCGGCCGACCTGGCGCCGATTCACCCCGGAGGAACGTGGTTCCCCGGCTCCGTTCGACAGCACCCCCGACTGCTGGGCTCCCCGTCGGGCAGGCACTGGGCCCGCCCCGCTGCGTCACGAACTCGACGGAAACCACCGCCGTCACCCTGGCTGGGCGATCGGGAGTGCGGTGGTTCGGGGCACGACCCTAGTAACTGAACCGTGATCCGTTCAAATCCTTGTCAGAAAAAAGACGGAAGAAGACCAAAGTTCTTTTGTGAATATGACACATAGTGATCACCGTCGTACGCAAAGCTGATCAGTCTTCACCGGGGACTCGCGCGGCGGACAAAACCCGAACGCCACCCCCGGTCGGGGGGTGGCGTGGATCACAGGCCCGGACGGGGCCCTTCGGGCGTGTCGGGCCGTCAGACCCGGCGGATCGTGTTGATCGGCATCGCGTCGACCTTCATCACCCTCACCACGTCGCCGGTGTGCGGCGCGTGCACCACCATGCCGTTGCCGATGTACATCCCGACGTGGTGCCGGTCGGGGCCGTAGATGACCAGGTCGCCCGGCTGGGCCTGGTCCAGCGTGACCTTGGTGCCGACGTTGCCCTGCTCCTGCGAGGTACGCGGCAGCGAGACGCCGGCCTGACCGTACGCCCAGACCATCAGGCCCGAGCAGTCGAAGGTGGTCGAGCCGGTGGCACCCCACACGTACGGCGAGCCCTGCTTGCTCATCGCCTTGGCGACGGCCACGCCCGCGTAGCCGCCGGCCTGCGGGAGGCTGCCGAGGTCGGCGCGGTCGCTGCCGCGCGAGGCGCGGTCGTCCTGCTGCTGCTGGGCCCGCAGCGCGGCGCGGTCGGAGGCGCTGAGCGAGTTCAGCAGGTCCTGCGCGGCCTTGAGCTTCTGGTTGACGTCCGTCTTGGCCTGGTTCAGGTCCTTGGTGGTGGAGTCGAGCGAGGCCAGGACGGCGGCGGCCTCGGACTTCTCCTGGTCCAGCCGGCGCTGCTGGTCCAGCAGCCCCTTGAGCGCCTCGGACTCGCTGGCGCTGGCCTGCTGGGCGCTGGACGCCTTCTCCAGGTAGCCGGACGGGTCCGAGGAGAGCATCAGCTGGACGGACGGGTCGATGCCGCCGGTGCGGTACTGCTCGCCCGCCACGCCGGCCAGGCCGGTCTGGAGCTGGGTCATCTCGTCCTGGCTGCGGGCCACCTTGTCCTGCAGTTGGTCGGACTGCTTGCGGAGCTGGTCGGCCCGCTCCTTGGCGCCGTTGTACTTCTCCGCCGCCTGCTCCTGGTCCTGCTGGAGCTGGTCGATCTGCGCCTTGACGTCGCTCTTGCTGGGCTGGGGCGCGGCGTGCGCGGCGACCTGCGCGGAGAGGGCGACCGCGGTCGCCGCGGCAGCGGTGAGCACGGAGACCCGGGCACGGCTCGGCTGCTTGGGACGGCGGTGGGAGGCCAAGGGAATTGCTCCTTCTTCCATCGGCCTCACCCGATCAGGTGAGAATCCGGAAAATAGGTTTGACGCCACACCCTAGGGAAGATCCACGGGTTTTGCCACTCCCCCGAAGGCGTGAACTCCACTTCCCCCGCAGGCTTCACCGGATGTGCACACCGCCGCAAACCGGGCGCTGACCAGGCGTCATTCCGTCGCGGCAGCCGTCAGGGCCGCGCCAGCCGGTTCAGCAGCAGAACGGAGGCCACGGGGCGCGCGCCCGCCTTCCGCACGCCCTCCGCGACCTCCCGGTCGGTGGACACCACCACCACCGGACGCCCCTGCGGCTCGGCCCGCACCAGACGGCGGATCAGCTCGTCCGCGGTCTCGCCGGTCCGGCTGAACCGCACCCGCACCCCCCGCGGTGGCGCCATGATCACCGGAACGTCCAGGTCCTGCCCGTCGAACACGCAGGTGACCTCCGCCTGCGTGCGCTGGGCCAGCATCGCCAGCCCGCCCAGCAGCCGGATCCGCTGCTGCTCCAGCGGAAGCGTCGGATAGCCCGTCTTGGTCACGTTGTAGCCGTCCACCACCAGGTGCACCTGCGGGATCGCCAGCAGCTGGTCCAGCAGCGCCGGATCGTCGTCGGCCAGACCGCGCCGGGCCACGTCGTGCGGCGAGGCCGCCCCCGGCACCACCGCCTCCACCAGGTCCCCCGGCCGGATCTGGGAGACCGGCAGCGCCAGCTCCCGCTGGAGCCCCTGCGCCGACTGCAGCACCGTGTCCAGCAGCAGCCGCAGCCGCATGTCCTCGACGCTGCGGCCCTCGCGGGCCGACCGGCGGCCCTGCTCGGCCGCCGTCTCCAGCTCGCCGACCCGGTGCCGCAGCCGCCGCGCCTCGGACTCCGCGGCGCCGCGCTCGACGGCCGCCTGCGCCCTCGCGGCCTCCAGCTCGGCGGTCAGCCGCCTGGTCTCGGCCTGCGCCCGGCGGGTGTCGCTCTCCAGCGAGCGCACCTTCTTCCGCAGCGACTCGGCCTCCCGGCGGACGTCCTCGGACTCCGCACGCTGCCGCTCCAGGTCCGCCCGGGCGGCGGACCGCAGCTCGGCGAGCTCCGCCTGCAGCTTCTCCACCAGCCGGGTGGCCTCGGCGGCCGCGCCCTCGGCGCCGGCCCGCTCGGCCTCCTCCCCGGCCTCGGCCACCAGCCGGCTCCAGCCGGCCGACCGCACCAGGTAGGCGGCGGCCGCGACGTCCATCGGATCGGCGGCGCCCGGGACGCTGCCCGACTCCAACGCCTTCACCAGGTCCGGCTGGCCCAGCCTCAGCCGCTCCGCTATCCGCACCCGGAACGCCGGCTCCGACTCCAGCGCCGCGGCCAGCGCCGTGGCCGCGTACTTGGCCCGCCGGGCCGGGGTGAACTTGACGTACTGGCGCAGGCTCTGCGGGAGCTCGCCGGGCGGCAGCCCGCCGAGCGCGTCCGAGGCCAGGCCGACCACGCGCCGGCGCACGCCCTCGGGCAGCGGCCGGTCCAGCTTCTCGGCAGCACGCTCCGCCACCGCCTCGCCGGAACCCACCGCCTCGCCGGAGCCCACCGACGCATCGGAACCCGCCGCCTCGCCGACGGCCGCGGGCCCGGACGGGGCCGCGTCGGCGGCCTGCGCCTGCGCGGCGGCAGCAGGCTGAAGCCCCTGCGCTTCGGCGGGCTCCCTCGCTGCGTCCACCACGTCCTCGGCTCCGATCCTGGTCCTACGGGGTCACGGCCCGCGGCCGCCGCCCTGTCGTCACGCTCCGTGCGTCCTGTCTGTATTGTCCCAGCGCGGCGGGCAGGCGCGCCGCGCACCCGCCCCCCGCGCCGTCGGGCGTCAACCCTGCTCGGCGGAGGCCTCCGCGCTCTCGGCGCCCGGACGGGCCACCAGCTCGACCTGGTCCACGGCGTTGCACCAGCGGCAGCGCACCGACTCGATCGTCTCGCTCAGCACCTCGGTCTCCTCGACCTTGGACTCGCCGGCCAGGTCGAAGTGCAGGAACTCGGTGACCCGCGCGGTGCGGGTCACGTCGAAGCGGGTGAGGTTTCCGCACAGGGTGCAGCGCCAGCGCGTCTCGGCGGTCAGGGCGGGGACGGTCATCGGGGGTCCTCTCGGGTGGTCCCTGGGTGGGCTAGGCGCTCCCCCCGGGGCCCCGGCGTCGGCGGCGGGAGGCGGGATTGCCCGCCCCAAGCCTATTGCCTGAGGCAACCATCCCGGCCACCAGTCAGGAGAACGAGCGGGCTAGTCCACCTGCCGTACAAGGCCGTGTCACACGCCCGACACGGAGGGATGCTTGGCCGCATGGCACTGACGGCCCCCGGGCACACCGACGCGCGGGGCGAACGCCCGTCCGTGCCCGCCCCGGCGGTCACCTACGCCCTGATCGCGGTCAACACCCTGGTGTTCCTGCTGGGCCCGGCCGCCGGGCTCAATCCGCTGTACGGCACCGGCCAGTCCCGGCTCTGCGCGGAGCAGCGGTACGAGCAGCGCTGGGGCGTCATCCCCGCCGAGGTGCTGGCCGGCCGCCCGCTGACCGCCGAGCAGCTGGCCCAGGCCCCCGACCCGGCCCCGGGCTGCCCGGCCGCGCCCACCCCGACCAAGCACCCGGCGCTGTCCGTCCTCACCGGGCTCTTCGTGCACGCGGGCTGGCTGCACCTGCTGGGCAACCTGCTCTTCCTCCACGTCTTCGGCCCCACCGTCGAACAGCGGCTGGGCCGGGCCCGGTTCGCCCTCTTCTACCTGGCCGCCGGCAGTCTGGCCACGTACGGCTTCGCCCTCGCCGAGGCGCACTCCCCGGGCTCCACCCGGGTGCTGATCGGAGCCTCCGGCGCGATCTCCGCCGTCCTCGGCGCCTACCTGCGCTTCCATCCGCGCGCCCGGGTGACGACGCTCGTCCCGCTGCTGCTGTTCCTGCCGCTACGCTTCCCGGCCTGGCTGGTGCTCGGCCTCTGGTTCGCCCTGCAGTGGTGGTCGGTCCACTCGGCCGGGCCCGGGGTGGCCTATCTGGTCCACGTGATCGGCTTCGCGGCGGGCTTCCTCTACGCCTGCACGGCGGTCAGCCACCCCCCGAGACGACCCGGCTGACGCCCGATACGCTGGCGGCACCCCACAAAGGAGCCCGAACAGTGATCACCGCCATCGTCCTGATCAAGACCAGTGTCGACCGCATCCCGGAGATCGCCGAGGCCATCGCGGCCATCGAGGGCGTCAGCGAGGTGTACTCGGTGACCGGTGGCTACGACCTGGTGGCGATGGTCCGGGTGCGCCGGCACGACGATCTGGCCGCGGTCATCCCGGGCCGGCTGAACAAGGTCCCGGGCGTGGCCCACACCGAGACCCAGATCGCCTTCCGCACCTACTCCCAGCACGACCTCGAGGCCGCCTTCGCCCTCGGCCTGGACGAGTAGGCCCCTCAGCCCTGCCGACCGGGCCCCTCAGCCCTGCCGACGCCCCCGGTCGACCTCCACGGTGGCGACGCAGCGTCCGCCCTCGTTGCGGTAGTTCCACGCGGCACCGTCCGTGACCAGCTCGCGGACGGCGGTCAGGAAGCGGTCGACGTGCTCGTCCGGAGTCCCGGCCCCGAAGCTCACCCGGATCGCGTTCAGGCTGCGCTCGCCGGGCAGCGACGGCTCGGGCGCCCCGCACTCGGAGGGGGAGACCTCTTCGTCCCCGAGCAGGGTGCGCAGCAGCGGGTGCGCGCAGAACAGGCCGTCGCGGACCCCGATGCCGTACTCGGCGGACAGCGCGGCCGAGAAGTGCGAGCTGTTCCAGCCCTGGACGACGAAGGACAGCACGCCCACCCGGGCCGCCTCGGCACCGAACAGGTTCAACACCTTGACCTGCGGGATCTCCGCCAGCCCGGCGGTCAGCCGGGCGATCAGCTGCCGCTCCCGGGCCTCCAACGCGTCGAACCCCGCCTCGCTCAGCGCCCGGCAGGCCGAGGCGATCGCGTAGGCGCCGATGACGTTCGGCGAGCCGGCCTCGTGCCGGGCCGGGCCGGAGTGCCACTGGACGGCCACCGAGCCGTCGGTCTCCCGGGCCACCGTCCGGGTCGCCCCGCCGCCGGCCAGGTACGGGTCGGCCGCGTCCAGCCAGTCCGCCCGGCCGGCCAGCACACCGGCGCCGAAGGGCGCGTAGATCTTGTGGCCGGAGAAGGCGATCCAGTCGACGTCCAGCTCGCGCACCGAGACCCGGTGGTGCGGGGCCAGCTGGGCGGCGTCCAGCACCACCCGGGCACCGTGCCGGTGCGCGGTCCCGGTCAGCTCGGCGACCGGCCACAGCTCGCCGGTCACGTTGGAGGCGCCGGTGACGCAGAGCAGCTTGGGGCCCTCGGGCGCCTCGGCGAGCGCGGCGTCCAGGGCGGCGACCGCCTCGGCGTGCGAGCGCGGCGCGCGCAGGTAGTGGACGTCGAGCCCGGCGTGCGCCCAGGGCAGCAGCGAGGCGTGGTGCTCGGTCTCGAAGGCGAACACCCGGGTCCCGGCCGGGACGGCCGCGGCGAGCAGGTTCAGCGAGTCGGTGGTGGCCCGGGTGAAGACCACCTGGTCGCCCTCGCGCAGGTCGAGGAACTCGGCGACGGTGCGGCGGCTCTGCTCGAACAGGTCGGTGGACAGCTGGGAGAGGTACCCGGCGCCGCGGTGCACGCTGCCGTAGTAGGGGGCGTAGGCGGAGACGTCGTCCCAGACCCGCTGGAGCGCCGGGGAGCTGGCCGCGTAGTCGAGGGCCGCGTACCCGACCTTCTCGCCGCTGGCGAGCGGGACCTGGACGTCGTGGCCGAGGACGGCGAGGGGGGCGCAGATTTCGGTGGCGACGGACATGAGGATGCACTCCTTCTGGGGATGTGGGACCCCGGGAGTACTAGTCGTCGGGCGTCCGCGCTTGCCGCACGGACGATTCGCCGAGCGACCCGGTCCTCACCCAGGGCACCCCGCCACGGACGGAGGGTTGCCGGACAGCAAGCTGGGGCTTGACGCTGTCACTCATGACCTGGCCAAGACTCTAGGTCGCGCCCAGCGAGTGGTCAAACAGGCATCCACCATCCGGACAGCCGAGGAGCCCGCGCCGACGTTGCGGCACGGGCTCCCAAGTACCGCCTCACACCCGGCTGGTGGCCTCCGACCAACGCCGCAGCAGCTCCTGCGCCGCGCCCGAGTCGATGGCCCGCTCCGCCCGCGCCATGCCGGCCGCGAGCTGTTCGGTGAGCGGCGCCTCGCCCAGGTCGAGCGCGACCAGCGCCGCCGCCGTGTTCATCAGGACGGCGTCCCGTACGGCCCCGCGCTCGCCCGCCAGCAGCCGACGCGCGACCTCGGCGTTGTACGAGGGGTCCGCCCCGCGCAGCGCCTCGATGCCGACCAGCTCGACGCCGACGTCCCGCGGGTCGAAGGTGGTCTCGGTGACGGTCCCGTCCCGCACGATCCACACCTGCGAGGTGGTGGTGATGGTCAGCTCGTCCAGGCCGTCGTCGCCCCGGAAGACCAGGCCGGTCGAGCCGCGCCGGGCGAGCACACCGGCGATCAGTGCGGCGAGCCGGGTGTCGAAGCAGCCGATCGCGTGCGAGGTGACCTTGGCCGGGTTGGTCAGCGGGCCGAGGATGTTGAACGCGGTCGGCACCCCGAGGTCGCGCCGGGCGGTGGCGGCGTGCCGCATCGACGGGTGGAACTTGGCCGCGAAGCAGAAGGTCAGCCCGACCTCCTCGGCGATCTCGGCGACCCGCCGGGCCGACAGGTCGAGGCGGACGCCGAGCTTCTCCAGCACGTCCGAGGAGCCGCTGGCCGAGGAGGAGGCGCGGTTCCCGTGCTTGACCACCTTGGCGCCGGCCGCGGCCGCGACGATCGCCGACATGGTGGAGATGTTGACGGTCTTGGCCCGGTCGCCGCCGGTGCCGACGATGTCCACGGCCGGGCCGGGGATGTCCAGCGGCTCGGCGTGCGCGTACATCGCGTCCACCAGGCCGGTGATCTCGTCGACCGTCTCGCCCTTGGCCCGCAGCGCCACCATGAACCCGGCCACCTGGACGGGGGACGCCTCGCCGCTCATGATCCGGTCCATCGCCCACGCGGTGGCCGAGCGGTCGAGGTCCTCCCCCTTCAACAGCGCCGCCAGGACGTCCGGCCAGGTGCGGACCACCTGCGCGGGTGCGGTACCACCGTTCGCAGGGTTCACGTTCACCATGGCTGACTCCAGCTGTTGTCGGGTTCCCCGCGTCGGGGGGACGTCCGTACGGATGGAGTCAGCCTATCGACCAGTCGGGTTCCCGCGGCGGCGTCTTCTCTAGTCGTGAGACGGCACCGCTCAGCGGCTGACGGGGGCCCGCTTGGCCAGCCGTGCCCGCAGCAGGGTGGCGACCGCGCCGGCCAGCGCCACCGGGTCCACCGGGCGGGAGATCGCGGCGTCGGCCCGGCTCCAGGCGGCCAGCCAGGAGTCCTGCGGCCGGCCGATCAGCACCAGCACCGGCGGGCAGCCGTAGATCTCGTCCTTGAGCTGGCGGCCGAGCCCGAGCCCGCCGGCCGGCACCGCCTCGCCGTCCAGGATGCAGAGGTCCACGCCGCCCTTCTCCAGTGCCTTCAGCACCGCCGGGGTGGTCGCGCACTCCAGGTAGGACAGTTCCGGAAGGTCCTCGACGGGCCGGCGGCCGAGTGCCGTCAGCACCTGCTCGCGGGTGTTGCGGTCATCGCTGTAGACGAGGACGGTGAGCGTCTCGTCGGTCGTGTACGCCATGGGCCCTGCTCCCTCAAGTGTGATCCGGACCACGTTCGCCTGATCCGGATGCTACTCCCGATCACCCGTCGCCGAGTCCCCCTCGCGGACCTTCCTCCTCAAGCCGCCGCGCCCGCGACTCACCCGCCCGGAGGACGGCCCGTCACCCGGACCCGGCCAGACCACCCGTACGGCCGATAAGGGGCCCGCGCATTACCCCCGGAGGCTCCGCCAAGCGTGCAACGACGCGCTGGGCAACGGGGTCGCGGGCCCCTTCGAGGAACCGTCAGAAAAGGGACACGCCGCTGCTCAGCCGCCATTGGGGTCCCCCACCGCCCCTCAGGGGGGCATACCGCACGCACCGGACACTCCGAGGGACACCCCCCGGCGTGAAGACGGAATAAGGGACCGACATAATGTCCGTCGTGGCGACAGCAACAGCAGTAGAAACCGGGCACGCGCACGGATCGGTCAACCGGCCGAACATGGTCAGCGTCGGAACGATCGTCTGGCTCAGTTCCGAGTTGATGTTCTTCGCGGCCCTCTTCGCGATGTACTTCACGCTCCGCTCCGTCAAGGGAGCCGAGTTCTGGACCGAGAAGGCGCACGCCCTCAACGTGCCCTTCTCCTCGGTCAACACCACGATCCTGGTGCTCTCCTCGCTGACCTGCCAGCTCGGCGTGTTCGCTGCCGAGCGCGGGGACGTGAAGAAGCTCCGCTCGTGGTTCGTCATCACCTTCGTGATGGGCGCGATCTTCATCGGCGGCCAGATCTTCGAGTACACCGAGCTGGTCAAGAAGGACGGCCTCTCGCTGTCCTCCGACCCGTACGGCACGGTGTTCTACCTGACCACCGGCTTCCACGGTCTGCACGTGACGGGTGGTCTGATCGCCTTCCTGCTGGTCCTGGGACGGACGTACGCAGCCAAGCGCTTCACGCACGAGCAGGCCACCGCCGCGATCGTCGTGTCGTACTACTGGCACTTCGTCGACGTCGTGTGGATCGGCCTGTTCGCGACCATCTACCTGATCAAGTAACCAGCTGATCAGGTCGCTGGCCACCGGCTTCGGTCCCCGCCCTCACCGGCGTCGGGCCGATTCTGCCGGTGGGCGACGCTCCCACCGACCGACCGCGCGCGCAGCCCTAGACAGGCAGCCTCGTGCCGGCCAGACCGGCCGCCGGGTGCACCCACCAGTCGACCAGATCCTGACACCGGGGTTATTCCGTGAAAAAGCTCTCCGCACGACGGCGCCACCCATTGGCGGCGCTGGTCGTCCTACTTCTCGCCCTGGCGGCAACCGGGGGGCTGTACGCCGCGTTCGCGCCCGCCGACAAGGCGCAGGCCGACGTCGCCGCGCAGTCGCTCGCGATCGATGAGGGCAAGAAGCTCTTCGCCGTGGGCTGCTCCTCGTGCCACGGCCTGAACGGCCAGGGCAGCAGCGACGGTCCGAGCCTGGTCGGCGTCGGCTCCGCCTCTGTCGACTTCCAGGTCGGTACCGGCCGCATGCCGGCCCAGCAGCCCGGCGCCCAGGTGCCGCGCAAGAAGAACATCTACTCGCAGGCGGAGATCGACCAGCTCGCCGCCTTCGTCGCTTCGCTCGGCCCCGGCCCGGTGACGCCGACCCCGGAGCAGTACACCTCGACCAACCCGGACGACATCTCCAAGGGTGGCGAGCTGTTCCGCACCAACTGCGCCCAGTGCCACAACTTCGCCGGCCAGGGCGGTGCCCTGACCAAGGGCAAGTACGCCCCGTCGCTGGAGGGCGTGGACGCCAAGCACATCTACGAGGCCATGCAGACCGGCCCGCAGAACATGCCGTCGTTCCCGGACACCACCATGCCCGAGGAGCAGAAGAAGCAGATCGTGGCCTTCGTCCGCCACACCACCTCCGATGAGCCCAACCCCGGTGGTCTCACGCTCGGCAGCCTCGGTCCGGTGACCGAGGGTCTGTTCGGCTGGATCTTCGGTCTCGGCACGCTCATCGCGGTCGCGATCTGGGTCGCCGCCCACACCACCAAGGCCAAGAAGTCATGAGCCACGACATGTCAGAAGAGAAGCTGCCGGAGTCACACGGCTCCGCCGGTGACGTCGCCGCACACGGCGACCCGTTCGCCGACCCGGGCCTTCCGGCCCACGAGCCCCGCCGCACCGACATCGACGAGCGGGCCGCCCAGCGGGCCGAGCGCCAGGTCTCGCTGATGTTCGTGGTCTCGATGCTCGCCACCATCGGCTTCATCGCCTCGTACGTGGCCATCGACCCGGACAAGATCGTCTACATCTTCCCGCTCGGTCACGTCAGCGCGCTGAACTTCGCGCTCGGCATGACCCTGGGCGTCGCGCTGTTCATGATCGGCGCGGGTGCGGTCCACTGGGCCCGCACGCTGATGTCGGACGTCGAGCTGCCGGCCGAGCGCCACCCGATCGAGGCTGACGACGAGGTCCGCGCGGACGTCATCGAGCAGTTCAAGACCGGTGCCGCCGAGTCCGGCTTCGGCCGCCGCAAGATGATCCGCAACACCCTCATCGGCTCCATGGCGCTGGTCCCGCTCTCCGGCGTGGTCCTGCTCCGCGACCTCGGGCCGCTGCCCGAGAAGAAGCTGAAGGAGACGGGCTGGAACGAGGCGACCCCGGCCCAGCCCCTGCAGCTCATCAACATGAACACCAACCTGCCGATGAAGGCCGAGGACATCGTCATCGGCTCGCTGACCTTCGCCATGCCCGAGGGTCTGCACGTCCACGACGAGGACTTCCAGCAGGCGATCGCCAAGGACGCCCTGATGCTGGTGCGCATCGCACCGGACGACATCAAGGACGACCGGTCGCGGGAGAAGGGCTTCGAGGGCATCCTCGCCTACTCCAAGATCTGCACCCACGTCGGCTGCCCGATCAGCCTGTACGAGCAGCAGACCCACCACGCGCTCTGCCCCTGCCACCAGTCGACCTTCGACCTGGCGGACGGCGCGCGCGTGATCTTCGGCCCGGCCGGCCACCCGCTGCCGCAGCTGAAGATCATCACTGACGAGAAGGGCTACCTGGTCGCCACCGGCGACTTCGACGAGCCCGTCGGCCCGAGCTACTGGGAGCGTGCTCGATGAGTACGAGCAGCACCACCGGTGCCGCCAAGCCCGCCAGCACGCGCGCCAAGCCCGCCAACAAGTGGGAGGCCGCTGCTGACTGGACGGACGGCCGGGTGGGGATCTACTCCCTCGCCAAGGCCAACCTGCGCAAGATCTTCCCGGACCACTGGTCCTTCATGCTGGGCGAGATCTGCCTCTACACGTTCGTCATCATCATCCTGACCGGTGTCTACCTGACGCTGTTCTTCAAGCCGTCGATGGCCGAGGTCGTCTACAACGGCTCGTACGTGCCGCTCAAGGGCATCGGGATGTCCGAGGCGTACGCCTCGACGGTGGACATCAGCTTCGAGGTCCGCGGCGGGCTGCTGATCCGGCAGATCCACCACTGGGCCGCCCTGGTCTTCGTGGCCGCGATGCTCGTGCACATGATGCGCGTGTTCTTCACCGGCGCGTTCCGCAAGCCGCGTGAGATCAACTGGGTCTTCGGCTTCCTGCTGCTGATCCTGGGCATGTTCGACGGCTTCTTCGGCTACTCGCTGCCGGACGACCTGCTGTCGGGTACCGGTATCCGGTTCATGGAAGGCGCGATCCTCGCCGTCCCGCTGGTCGGCACCTACATCCAGATGTTCCTGTTCGGGGGCGAGTTCCCCGGCCACGACATCGTGCCGCGCTTCTTCACGATCCACGTGCTGCTGATCCCGGGCATCATGCTCGGCCTGCTGGTGGCGCACCTGATCCTGGTCTTCTACCACAAGCACACCCAGTGGGCGGGCCCGGGCAAGACCGAGAAGAACGTCGTCGGCATGCCGCTGATGCCGGTCTACATGGCCAAGGCCGGTGGCTTCTTCTTCCTGGTGTTCGGTCTGATCGCCGCCATCTCGGCGATCGCCACGATCAACCCGATCTGGGCGTACGGCCCGTACCGCCCGGACCAGGTGTCCACGGACGCCCAGCCCGACTGGTACATGGGCTTCTCCGAAGGCCTGATCCGCGTCATGCCGGGCTGGGAGGTCGGCCTGTGGGGCCACACCCTGAACCTGGGTGTCTTCATCCCGCTGATGATCTTCCCGCTGGTCCTGGTCTCGATCGCGGTCTACCCGTTCATCGAGGGCTGGATCACCGGCGACAAGCGCGAGCACCACATCCTGGACCGCCCGCGCAACGCGCCCGTCCGCACCGCGCTCGGCGCCGCCTGGATCAGCCTGTACCTGGTGCTGCTGGTCGGTGGTGGCAACGACCTGTTCGCCACCCACCTGCACCTGTCGATCAACTCGATCACCTACTTCGTCCGCGTCGGCTTCTTCGCGGTCCCGGTCATCACCTTCATCATCACCAAGCGCTGGTGCCTCGGCCTCCAGCGCCGGGACAAGGAGAAGGTGCTGCACGGCCGCGAGACGGGCGTCATCAAGCGCCTGCCGCACGGCGAGTTCGTCGAGGTGCACGCCCAGCTGCCGCAGAAGGACCTGTACAAGCTCACCGCGCACGAGCAGGTCCAGCCGGTCGAGCTGCCGGCCCAGACGGACGAGAACGGCGTGGCCGGCAAGGCCGGCCTGATCGGCCGCACCCGGGCCAAGCTGTCCCGCGGCTTCTACGGCGGCGGCGCCCAGATCCCCAAGCCGACCTCCGAGGAGCACCACGAGATCACCAGCGGCCACGGCCACCACTGATCCCGTACGCCCCGCAGCGTCACACCCGAGGGCCGCTGACCAGAGTTCTTCTGGTCGGCGGCCCTCGGGCTTTCCCGTCCCCCGTCCGCACCCTCCAGGAGCTCCCGTGCAGCTGTCCGTCGACCCCGCCGCCGCCACTCCCCCGTACGAGCAGATCCGGGCCCAGATCGCCGAGCGGGCCCGTTCCGGCGAACTGCCGACCGGGCTGCGGCTGCCCACCGTCCGGGCCCTGGCCGAGGAGCTGGGGCTGGCCGCCGGGACGGTCGCCCGGGCGTACCGGGAACTGGAGGCGGACGGCGTGGTGGAGACCCACGGCCGGCGCGGCACGCTGATCGCGGCCACCGGCGACACCGCGCACCGGCTGGCCGCCGCGGCCGCCGCCGAGTACGCCGAGCGGGCGACCCGGCTCGGGCTCCCGCGGGCGGACGCGCTGGCCGCCGTGGACGCCGCCCTGCGGCTGGCCTACCAGGAGGCCTGAGAAGGCGCTCCAGGGGCCCTCAGGCCTCCGGGCGGATCATCCCCGAGGCGTGGGCCTGGGAGGACGGCACGGTGGTGCTGACGGGCTGCCCGAGGGCGCTGTGCTTGACCCAGTCCGTCCAGGAGATGTTCCAGTCCCCGAAGCCGTTGCCGAAGGGCTCCATGGTGGCGCCGCGGCTGTTCACCACCGTCACCAGGTCCCCCACCCTGGTGTTCTGGAAGTACCACTTGGCGTTCTCGGTGCTCATGCCGGTACAGCCGTGGCTGACGTTCTCCAGGCCCTGCGAGCGGACCGACCAGGGCGCCGCGTGAACGTACTCGCCGCTCCAGGTGACCCGGGTGGCCCACTCCACGTTGAGGTCGTAGAACTCCGAGCTCCCGGCCTTTATCCCGATCGTCTCGCCGTTCATCCGGACGGACCGCTCCTGGCCGAGCACCACCTTGACGCCGTTGCGGGTGTCGAAGCCGGGCTTGCCGGTGGTCACCGGGATGCTCCGGAGCAGCTCGCCGTCACGGCTGAGGGTGAGCAGGTGGGCGGCCGCGTCGACCACCGTCTCGACCCGTGCGCCGATCCGCAGGCCCAGCGTGCTGCGGTCGCCGCCGTAGAGGCCGTCCGCGATCCGGACGCCGGTGCCGTCGAAGGCCAGCGAGACGGTGGTGCCGGCCGGCCAGTACTCCTGCGGGCGGAAGTGCAGTTCCTTGTCGCCCACCCAGTACCAGGCGCCGGTGACGGCGGGCTGGGAGCTGACGGTCAGGACGCGCTCGACCTCCTGGCGGGCCTGCGGGTCCTGCACCGCCTCGGAGAGCTGCACGGTGAGCGGCTGGCCGACGCCGTAGATGCCGCTGCCGGAGGAGTCCGGGCCCAGCTTGGCGGTGAGCAGGCGCTGGGCGGCGAGGGTGCTGAAGTCCGCCGTGGTGTCGCCGCGGCCGCCCTTGCCGTCGTCGGCGGCGATCCGCACCGAGTAGTCGGTGTCGGCCTTCAGCCGGCCGGTGGTCTGCCAGCTGCGCTGGTCCTCGGCGAGCTGACCGGCCACCACCCGGCCGTCCGGGCCGGTCACGGTGACGTCGGTGAGCCGGCTGCCGGGCACGGACGTCACCGTGACCGGTTTGGAGGGGTCGACCTTGCCCCCGCCCTCGGCCGAGAGATGGACGAGCACGGCCGCGTCGATCCGGTGGGGGCCGACCGCCTCGCCGCCGCCGGACGAGCAGGCGGCCAGCGGGGCCAGTACTGCGAGGGTCAGCGAGATGCCGCCGATACCTGCGATTCCGCGCCTGTCGGCCATGAAACGCCTCCGAGGGTCCGCACGATTGCTCAGATCGTAGGAACGAGGCCCGCCGAAGCGACATCGGAGCGCCCCCGCGTTCACCCGGGTGAGTGAGTTCGTCACCCTGGAGACGCAACGGGGCCGGTCCTCCCCATGCGGGAGGACCGGCCCTGTCGTCGTCGGCGGAACCCGGGAACCTACTGGTTCTGGTTCTCGCCCCGGTAGAACTCGAAGACCCAGCCGAAGAGGCCGATCAGGATGATCGGGATCGACCAGAACAGCAGCCACCAGCCGAAGATCACTCCGAGGAACGCCAGCGAGCCGCCGATCGCCAGGGAGAGCGGCTGCCAGCTGTGCGGGGCGAAGAAGCCCAGCTCGCCGGCGTCGTCCGCCACCTCGGCCTCGGGGTTGTCACCCGCGCCGCTGTCCACCCGGCGGGCGGTGAAGGCGAGGTAGTACCCGATGAAGGCGCAGAGCGCGAAGGCGAGGAACAGCGCCGTGGTGCCGGCCGCCTCGATCCCGTGCTCCGAGTGGTTGGTCCACAGGCCGTAGGTGACGGCCATCGCGAGGACGAAGACCGCCAGCCCGAGGAAGATCTTTCCCTGTTCCTTCATCAGACGTCGCCCTCCTTCTTGCCCTTGTCCAGCTTCGGGGCGTCGTACTTCGCCGGGGTCACGCCGGCGAGGTGCTTGGCCGGCTCACCGTGGTTCTCCAGGTAGTCCAGCGCGGCGATCTCCGGGTGGTGGAGGTCGAAGGCCGGGGATTCGGAGCGGATCCGGGGCAGGGTGAGGAAGTTGTGCCGCGGCGGCGGGCAGGAGGTCGCCCACTCCAGCGAGCGGCCGTAGCCCCACGGGTCGTCGACCTCGACCTTCTCGCCGTACTTGGCCGTCTTCCACACGTTGTAGAGGAACGGCAGCATCGAGGCGCCGAGCACGAACGAGCCGATGGTCGAGACGGTGTTCAGCGTGGTGAAGCCGTCCGAGGCCAGGTAGTCGGCGTAGCGGCGGGGCATGCCCTCCGCGCCGAGCCAGTGCTGGACCAGGAAGGTGGTGTGGAAGCCGAAGAACAGCGTCCAGAAGGTGATCTTGCCGAGGCGCTCGTCCAGCATCTTGCCGGTCATCTTCGGCCACCAGAAGTGGAAGCCGGCGAACATCGCGAAGACGACGGTGCCGAAGACCACGTAGTGGAAGTGGGCGACGACGAAGTACGAGTCCGAGACGTGGAAGTCGATCGGCGGGGAGGCCAGCAGCACACCGGTCAGACCACCGAAGAGGAAGGTGACCAGGAAGCCGACCGTCCAGAGCATCGGCGTCTCGAAGCTCAGCGAGCCCTTCCACATGGTGCCGACCCAGTTGAAGAACTTCACACCGGTCGGGACCGCGATCAGGAAGGTCATGAAGGAGAAGAACGGCAGCAGCACCTGCCCGGTGACGTACATGTGGTGCGCCCACACCGTCACCGACAGACCGGCGATCGCGATGGTGGCCGCGATCAGGCCGGAGTAGCCGAACATCGGCTTGCGGCTGAAGACCGGGATGATCTCCGACACGATGCCGAAGAACGGCAGCGCGATGATGTACACCTCGGGGTGGCCGAAGAACCAGAACAGGTGTTGCCACAGCATCGCCCCGCCGTTGGCGGGATCGAATACGTGGGCCCCGAATTTACGGTCCGCCTCCAGGGCGAACAGCGCGGCGGCCAGGACCGGGAAGGCCAGCAGGACCAGCACGGCGGTCAGCAGGACGTTCCAGACGAAGATCGACATCCGGAACATCGTCATGCCGGGGGCGCGCATGCAGATGATCGTGGTGATGAAGTTGACCGCACCGAGGATCGTGCCGAAGCCGGAGAAGGCCAGGCCCATGATCCACATGTCGGCGCCGACGCCCGGCGAACGGACCGCGTCCGACAGCGGGGAGTAGGCGAACCAGCCGAAGTTGGCCGCGCCGTTCGGGGTCAGGAAGCCCGCCACCGCGATGGTCGAGCCGAAGAGGTACAGCCAGTACGCGAACATGTTCAGACGCGGGAACGCCACGTCCGGGGCGCCGATCTGGAGCGGCATGATCCAGTTCGCGAAGCCGGCGAACAGCGGCGTCGCGAACATCAGCAGCATGATCGTGCCGTGCATCGTGAACGCCTGGTTGAACTGCTCGTTCGACAGGATCTGGGTCCCGGGACGAGCCAGCTCGGCGCGCATGACCAGCGCGAGGATGCCGCCGATCAGGAAGAAGGCGAACGACGTGCCCAGGTACAGGGTGCCGATCGTCTTGTGGTCGGTGGTGGTCAGCCACTTGATGATGGTCGAACCCGGCTTGCGGGTCCGCTGCGCCCCGACCGTGACGGCCCCGGCGCCCCCGCCGGCCGCGGCGGGCTCGTTGAGGATGGTCACTTCTCTTCACTTCCCATGGTCGTGATGCCGGAGGGCAACGCGCCGGTCTGGCCCTTGGCCCGGAGGTCCGCCAGGTGCTTGTCGTAGTCGGCGCGGTCGACGACCTTGACGTTGAACAGCATGCGCGAGTGGTCGACGCCACAGAGCTCCGCGCACTTGCCCATGTACTCGCCCTTGACGGTGGGGGTGACCTCGAACCTGTTCACCACGCCCGGCACGACGTCCATCTTCATCATGAAGTTGACGGGCCAGAAGTCGTGGATGACGTCACGCGAGGTCAGCCGGAACTGCACCGACTCGTTGACCGGCAGCCAGAGCGTCGGAACGTCCCTGGGCGTACCGACGTCGTACGCGGCGTCCTTGTTGGCCGGGTCGGGGTTCTCGGTGTTCTCGTAGTTGAACGCCCAGCTCCACTGGAAGCCGACCACGTTGACCGTGTGCTGCGGCTTCTCGGAGACGGCGATCAGCTTCGACTCGTCGCGGGCGACGAAGTAGAAGAGCACCGAGACGATGATGATGGGGACCGCGGTGTAGAGCGCCTCGATGGGCACGTTGTACCGGGTCTGCGGGGGGACCTCCACGCCGGTGCGGCTGCGCCGGTGGAAGATCACGCTCCAGATGATCAGACCCCACATCAGTACGCCGACCACCAGCGCCGCGATCCAGGAGCCCTGCCACATCTGGAGGACCATCGGCCCTTCCTTGGTGACGGGGCTCGGGAGGCCAAGCCTGGGGAGGTCGTTGGCCGAGCAGCCGGTGGCGGTCGCGATGACGAGGCCCAGTGCCAGCGCCTGAGGCAGCTTCCGCCGCATCGTGCGCCGCGGCGAGCGGTCGGAGCCGTTGGGACTCACGTAGCGCCTTCCCGAAGTCTCGCCCGCCTTCGCGTCGCCCCGCGGAGGATTGTGAGCCTCCCCGGCGACCCGTCCACGGGCACGGTTTGAATGCTTATGCGGGCCAAACCCTACTCCAGCCTTATGCGCTCCTGACGGGCAGCCCCCGGTAACGCGCCGCCCGGTCGCCCGATCAGGCCCGGCAGGGGCTGCGTCGCAGGTCATCGTAGGCATTCGAGGTCCTTACGCCCGATCGGGGGATGACCTCGAACTACGCGGGTGACGGTCCGTCGGACGCGGACGAAGCGGACATTCGGGGTGATCGACTGACGGCCGGTAAGCGATGTCGTCGGACCGGAACGGCTCCGGGTGTGTCGTTAAATGTGACCGTGTACTTCGACGCGGCCTCGACGGCCCCTCTGCACCCCGTCGCACGGCAGGCGCTGACCGCCGCCCTGGACGAGGGCTGGGCCGATCCGGCCCGGCTGTACCGCTCCGGCCGGCAGGCCCGGATGCTGCTGGACGCCGCCCGCGAGACGGTGGCCGAGGCCCTGGGCGCCCGGGCGGACGAGATCTCCTTCACCGCTAGCGGGACGCAGGCGGTGCAACTCGGCATGCTGGGCGCGCTGG
Source organism: Kitasatospora sp. NPDC127121 (assembly GCF_042677305.1). Classification (NCBI taxonomy): domain Bacteria; kingdom Bacillati; phylum Actinomycetota; class Actinomycetes; order Kitasatosporales; family Streptomycetaceae; genus Kitasatospora; species Kitasatospora sp. NPDC127121. Next base: position 56,898 of record NZ_JBHXTQ010000008.1, read on the forward strand.
CCGGCCACCGGCGGCGCGGCGGCCACCTGGTGCACTCGGCGGTCGAGCACTCCAGCGTGCTGCACGTCGCCGAGCGTCAGGAGGCGGGCGGGGGCACCGTCTCGGTGGCGCCGGTGGACCGCGCTGGACGGGTCGACCCGGACGTGTTCGCCGCGCTGCTGCGCGCGGACACCGCGCTGGCCGTCCTGCAGAGCGCCAACCACGAGGTGGGGACGGTCCAGCCGGTCGGCGAGGTCGCCGGACACTGCCGCGAGGCCGGTGTCCCGCTGCTGGTCGACGCCGCGCAGAGCGTCGGGCGGATGGACGTCCCGGCGGGCTGGTCGCTGCTGACCGCCAGCGCGCACAAGTGGGGCGGGCCGCCCGGCGTCGGGGTGCTGGCGGTGCGCAAGGGCGTCCGGTACGCCTCGCCGCTGCCGGCCGACGAACGCGAGGGCGGGCGGGTGCCCGGCTACGTCAACGTCCCGGCGATCGTCGCCGCGGCCGCCTCGCTGCGGGCCGTCCGGGCCGAGGCCGCGCGGGAGAACGCCCGGCTCCACGCGCTGGTGGAGCGCATCCGGGCCCGGGTGCCGCAGCTGGTGCCCGAGGTGGAGGTGGTCGGCGACCCGGTGCGGCGGCTGCCGCACATCGTCACCTTCTCCTGCCTGTACGTGGACGGCGAGGTGCTGCTCACCGAACTGGACCGGGCGGGCTTCGCGGTCTCCTCCGGCTCCTCCTGCACCTCCTCCACCCTGACGCCGAGCCATGTGCTGGCCGCGATGGGGGTGCTCACCGAGGGGAACGTCCGGGTCTCGCTGCCGCCCGGGACGGCCGAGGCCGACGTCGAACGCTTCCTCACCGTGCTGCCGGAGCTGGTCGCTGGCGTCCGGGCGCCGCTCGGGCTGGACCTGCCGGCCCCGGAGCCGGAGCCGGCGGCCGGGCCCCTGCTGGTGATCGACGCGCTGGGCAAGCGCTGCCCGCTGCCGGTGATCGAGCTGGCGAAGCGGATCGGCGAGGTGCCGGAGGGCGGCACGGTCGCCGTGCTCGCGGACGACGAGGCGGCCCGGCTGGACATCCCGGCCTGGTGCGGGATGCGCGGTCAGGAGTACGCGGGCGAGGCCCCGGCCGCCGACTACGGCGGCGACCGGGGCTCGGCCTACCTCGTCGTCCGGCGGACTACTTGACCAGGTGCGCGCGGACGTCCGCGGCGGCCTCGGCGCCGTAGGCGTCCTCGAAGCGCTTCAGGAAGGCGGTCGGGCGCAGCTCGTACTCCTGGGTGCCGACGGTCTCGATCACCAGGGTGGCGAGCATGCAGCCGAGCTGGGCGGCGCGCTCCAGGTCGAGCTGCCAGGACAGGCCGGTCAGGAAGCCGGCCCGGAAGGCGTCGCCGACGCCGGTCGGGTCGACCTTCGCCTCCTCGGCGGCGCAGCCGACCAGGATCGCCGCCTCGCCCTTGCGCTCGATCCGCACGCCCTTGCTGCCCAGGGTGGTGATCCGGGTACCGACCCGGGTGAGGATCTCCTCGGCGTCCCAGCCGGTCTTGCTCTCGATCAGCGCGGCCTCGTACTCGTTGGTGAAGAGGTACGCGGCGCCGTCGACGATGTCGCGGATGTCGTCGCCGTCCAGGCGGGCCAGCTGCTGGGAGGGGTCGGCGGCGAAGGCGAAGCCGCGGGTGCGGCACTCCTGGGTGTGGCGCACCATGCCCTGCGGGTCGTCGGCACCGATCAGGACGAGGTCGAGGCCGCCGACGCGGTCGGCGATCGGCTTGAGCTCGATGTTGCGGGCCTCCGCCATGGCACCGGTGTAGAACGAGGCGATCTGGTTGTGGTCCTCGTCCGTGGTGCACATGAAGCGGGCGGTGTGCCGGGTCTCGGAGATGTGGACGGAGTTGCAGTCCACGTTGTTGCGCTCCAGCCAGCTGCGGTACTCGGCGAAGTCCGCGCCGGCCGCGCCGACCAGGATCGGGCGGAGCCCGAGCACGCCCATGCCGAACGCGATGTTCGGCGCGACTCCGCCGCGGCGGATGTCCAGGGTGTCGACCAGGAAGGACAGCGACACGGTGTGCAGCTGCTCGGCGACGAGCTGGTCGGCGAACCGACCGGGGAACGTCATCAGGTGGTCGGTGGCGATCGAGCCGGCGACGGCGATACGCACGGGAGGTCTCCTCAGGATGGCTGCGGGGCCAACGGGCAAGCACGGGTGAACCCACACACGGTACCGGGCTCGGGGCGGGCCGCAGCAAGACCGCCGCAATCCGCCGGCCCGCAGTGCCATCGTGGCACCCGTCACCGTCGAACGTGTACTACCTCCGGGTAGCACTGGTGGGTGGGCCGAACCCCGGCCTAGGGTCGGCAGCAGGGGCCCCGCCGAGCCGGGCGGGCCCCGTCGTCGACCGTGGCAGTGCGGCCACGGCCATGGATCGGAGCGATGCCCGATGATGCCCAGCCACGCCCCGCTGTCCGCCCTCCGGACCGAAGCCGACGGCGAGAGCCTCGACGCGCTGGTGAGTTCGTCCCGGCGGCTGCGCCGGTTCTGGCCGCTGCTGGCGACCGGTCCCGAGCCGGCCGCGCCCGCCCGGGAGGGGTTCCGGGTGCCGTCCGACGCGCAGCGGCTGGTCGCCGGGATGGCCGAGTACGACATGTGACCCGGCGCCCGCCCCGGCCCGGGGCGGGTGGAACCGGATCCGACCGGGTCACGTCACATCCGCGCGGAGCGGCCGAGCGGGCGGCACCGCTGAGCCCTCGGGAGGATGTGCAGATGGACCTGGAGACGATGCCCCGGCGCGGTCGGCGGGCGGTGGCCCTGGCGGGCCTGGCGCTGGCGGCGGTGGTGACGGTGGCCGGGTGCAACGGGGACGGCAAGACCTCCTCGGACGCGGCGGCGGGCGGCGTGGCCACGACCTCGGCGGGCGCGAGCGCCTCCCCGGAGGCCCCGGCGTCCTCCGGCGCCCCGTCCGCGCCGGCTCCGACGGCTCCGGCGGCGAGCCCGTCGGCCACGTCGGACCAGCCCGGCCAGACACCGCCGACCAAGTGGGCCCCCACCCCGGCCTCGCCCGCCCCTGGGCAGCCGTCGACGGCCGGCTCCGGGGGCACTCCCCCGGGCCCCGGGATCGCGGTGGGCGAGCCCGACCCGGCCGGGTCTGGGGCGCGCCCGGCGGTCTCCTACCGGGTGGACGGCAGCAACGGGCTGACCGTCTACTTCTTCGGCGGGGTCTGCCAGAAGTACGCGCTGAAGGCGGACGAGTCGCACCCCGGCCGGGTGGACGTCAGGATCGTGGTGGCGGCGCCGGTGCAGCCCGGGCAGGTCTGCAACGCGCTGGCCAAGCGGCAGTCGGTGACCGCCGATCTGCGCTCGCCACTGGCCGGGCGGACGGTGACCGACCAGTCGAGCGGCCAGAACGTACCGCTGGAGGCCGATCCGCACATGGGGCCGGACCCGGTCACTCCGGACGTCGCCGGCCAGTAGCCGCGACAACGGTGTGGAACGCGGAGGCGGGCCCCGGGGGGTGCACCCCGGCGCCCAGCGACCCCCCGGCCCCAACCCC